>NZ_CP007026.1:924096-1232128 GCF_000812185.1 Candidatus Nitrosopelagicus brevis
TTACAGCTCCTGGAATGTAATCCAAAGGATAAGCTGCACGAGTGTTTTCAGTTAAACTTCCATCATCAAAGTCTGGCTTCAAAGTATCTTTGTTTACAACAACATTTTCAAGAACTGCTCCAGATTTTATGGCATTCCAAATTTGTGGTTCAGCATCCTCGTTAAGATTAATACATTTTGCATAACAACCACCTTCAAAATTAAAAACACCATTTTGAGACCAACCATGTTCGTCATCTCCAATTAACATACGTTCAGGATCTGCAGACAAACTTGTTTTTCCAGTACCAGATAGACCAAAGAATAATGCGGTATCACCTTCTTTTCCAATATTTGCAGAACAATGCATTGGAAAAACATCTTTCTTTGGCATCAAATAATTCATTACAGCAAACATGGATTTTTTCATTTCACCTGCATAATTGGTTCCTCCAATCAATACAATTTTTTTCGATAGATTAATCAAAATGAAAATATTTGTTCTTGTTCCATCAATTTCAGGAATTGTTTCAAAATCGTTCAAACATACAATTGTAAAGTCCGGGTCGTGAGATTCTAGCTCTTCATTTGATGGTCTTACAAACAATTGTCTGCAAAAGAGATTTTGCCATGCGTGATCATTGACTACACGAATCGCCAATCGATTTTCTTTGTCAGCACCTACAAATCCATCAAAAATGTAAAGATCTTTACCTTCAGCATGTTTTTTCATTTTTTCAAATACAGAATTGAATTTTTCAGTTGGGAATTGTCTATTTACATCACCCCAATCAATAGTTTCATGAGTTTCATCATCATAGATTATGTAACGGTCTTGAGGAGAACGACCAGTATATTTTCCAGTTTTTACAGATAATGAGCCAGTAGAGGTCAACATACCTTCATTTGTTTCAATAGACTGCTCAACTAGTTTTTCAACAGGTAAATTTCGATGAATTGAGTGTGGTGTAATTCCAAATGCTGTCAATTGATCATGTACTTTTGAGCTTGTGTTAGACATATCAGAAATTCTCCTCAATACTATGTTTAGTCAAGGTTTTTTGGGAAAAATTGAATATTATTATCTCTTTCTCAGATCCAATAATCTGAAACTTAGATACGTATTTATGTTAAATTTCAAGGTTTAACTCTATGCCAATCAATAAAGAAAAACTCCAAGCAAGAGAAGAAGCTAGAGTTAGTAGACCGGAATTTATTCGTCCGGAGAGCTGGAGATACGTCAGATTGGAAAGTGGTTGGAGAAAACCAAAAGGAATGGATAACCATCAAAGAAAACAGAAAAGCCGTGGTCGTCCGGGACTAGTTAAAGTGGGATATGGTACACCAAAAATTGCACTCGGATTGCACCCATCAGGTTATACAGATAATTTAGTACATAATGCAAATGATTTAGAAAATCTTAATCCAAAAGAAGACGGAATTAGATTTGGTCATAGTGTAGGGGCAAAAAAGAGAAGAGAAATTATGAAAATTGCATTAGAAAAGAAATTCAAAGTGTTTAACGCAAGAGTGAGTCAAAATGCCAGTTAATCTTAAATCAAAAAAGAGACTTGCCTCAAGAATTGTAGGTGTCGGTGTCAATCGTATAAGATTAGATAATGATCACTTGGATGATGTTGCAGATGCAATTACAAGAGATGACATTAGAAGTTTAATCACTGCAAATACAATTACAATCAAATCCTTTACAGGTACATCTCATGGAAGAGCTCAAGCAAAGAGAATTCAAAAAGCAAAAAGAGGTACAAAACAAGGTTCTAAAAAAGGAAGAAAAGGTGCACGAGTTGGTAAAAAGACTGTATATGTTAACAAAGTTCGTGCCTTGAGATATCTTCTCAAAATATCAAAAGATAGAAAGGAGATTACAAACGAATCATTCAAATCAATTTATAAAAAAATTGGTGGTAACACAATAAGAAACAAAGCACATTTGAGAACCGTTATTGCAGAAGAAATTACTGCACAAAAATCTTAGAAACGAAATAGATTTTTTTTAAAATCAGATATTTTATCATTATTAATTTTTAATCCTTCTTTTGACAACATGTGTTTTTTTCTTTCAGAGCCATATGCATATCCACCAATTGTTCCATCAGATTTTACAACACGATGGCATGGAACTATAACAGGAAATGGATTTTTTTTCATTATTTGTCCTACAACTCTTTGCCCATTTTTTAGATTAACCGCTTTTGCAAGATCACCATATGTAGTTACATGACCTGAAGGAACTTCTAACAATTTGCGATAAATTTTTTCTTCTATTTTCAAATTTTTATAACCTCTAATTTTGTAGTTGAAAGAAGATCAATCAAAGTTTGTTTTTGTTTGCCTAGACTTTTCCAATCAAGTAAAGCAGCTTCTGCCCCATTATTTTGAGTAATAATATGTTCGAAAAGATCAGGATTGAGAAATTCCAATGCGTGTTTTGGCATAACAGTTCCTAAAGCATATTTTCCAAAAAGTAATTCTTTTGTGAATTTTTCAGAATAATGGGTACCTCCAAAACAAATTGCAAAAGGATGTGAATCCGATGGTTTTTCAAGCGTTTCTAGGACAAGTTGCGCTACAGATGAACAGAGTTGTTCATCATTCCATTGTAGATCAGTAGTACCGATTTCTACAAAAATTGACGGTTTTTTTAGATGAGTAGGTCCATGATGTGTGGCTTCTATAGTTATTTCAAAATCTGAAAAAGATTCACGATTCTCCCATAGTGTTTTCAGGTATTTTTTTTGCAGATTAGGATATGGTATGGCCAATTCTTTTGCATTACCACCAAATTTAGCTTCATTGAAATTTCCAGTACTGTGACACGTCAGAGCAAGAGTTCCAGATTCAGCTGCATGTTTTGATAAGAAAACAAACCCATCATAATCATATTGTTCATCTAACCAATCTGCAGAAATAGCAGGAGTGTCAATTTCAATTAAATCAAAGTTTTTGCCACGATACATATCACCATCTTTTTCCATATTTTGAGAGATATGCTTAGCCATATTGTGACCAGCAGCGTCATTTTTGAATGCAACTAGTAAATCCATGAATAAAAGATATATTGACACTTTATTATTTTTCTTTATAATTTGAACCCTAAACTTTACTTCAAAAATATAGTTAATACTATAAAATTAACGAAAAAATCCGATAAGGAGGTCTACAAACAGCACCTCAGATTGGTCCTATTTGGCTTTGCCACAGTAGGATTACTAGGATTTGGAATTCAATTCATCTTTGCAACAATTTCACCAGGAATGGTATTCAAATAGAGAGAGAAAATGTCTGAAGTTACTGAATCCCACTTATTTGCACTCAGAACTACCGGAGGTCAAGAAAAGGTCGTTTTGAGACAACTAGAAGCAAAAATGAGAAGCGGTGAATTAGATGTTCAATCCGTTCTGATTGTTGATAATCTAAAAGGATATGTTGTGATTGAAGCAAATGATCCTCAAGTCATGTTCATGGCAACACAAGGATTACGACATGTAAAAGGACAATTAAGAGGAGAACTAGAATTTAGTGAAATTGAAAATTATCTCATAAAGAAATCTACAGTTTCAGAGTTAGCAGTCGATGGAACAGTTGAAGTTATTGGTGGTCCATTCAAAGGAATGAAGGCTACAATTACAAGAGTTGATCACGATAAAGAAGAAGCTACAGTAATTTTGTTGGATGCGCCATATCAATTACCAGTAACAGTAGATGCAAACTATCTAAAACCGGTTGCATCATAGGAAGGAATAAATCATTAAAAAAGAGACGAATTTTAAATGGGCGACAAACAATCAATTTCAGCACAGGTAACAGGAGGAGAAGCTTCTGCAGGTCCTCCACTAGGTCCAGCACTTGGTCCACTAGGAGTAAACATCATGGAAGTTATCAACAAGATTAATGAGAAAACAGGTGACTTCAAAGGAATGAAAGTTCCAGTAACAGTTAGCGTTGATACAGATACAAAAGAATGGGATATCGAAGTTGGAATTCCATCAGCTTCAGCACTCATACTAAAAGAAGCAAACATTACAAAAGGAACAGGTACAGCTGGTACAGAATGGGTTGCAGACATTGGAATGGATGCAGTAGTTAAAGTTGCAAACGTTAAACTTGAAACATCATATGCATCTGAAATAAAATCAGTTGCAAAACAAATAATCGGCACATGTCAATGCCTAGGAATCAAAGTAGAAGGTAAAACACCAAAAGAAATTACCGTTGAAGTAAATGACGGCAAATGGGACGAAAAATTAACTAACTAGATAGATACGTCGGAGACTTTTCAGTTCTTTCTAATTCAACAAATGTTTCAGTATTCTGAATTCCATCAATTTTTCCAATTTTATCCACCACAATACTGTGTAATTGTTCCAAGTCTTCGGCCAATGCACCAACCATAAGGTCAAACCTTCCAGTAACCTCAATAATTCTATCAATTTCTGGAATTTCTAGTAAATTTTCATGAATTTCTGTTTTAAATTTAGGATCTCTGTTAATTCCAACATATGCTTTAACTCCAAAACCTAACTGAGATTCATCAATATCTATAGTGAACTTCTTTATCATCTTCTTTTTTATCAGTCGCTTTATTCGACTATACAAAACAGATGCATTGATGTTTAGTTTTTTTGCTAAAAGCGGAATAGAAATACTTCCATCTTTTTTTAGTTCAGATAATAATTTGAGATCTAAATCATCTACCTTAGCCATTTCTTAAAATAAGTAAATTTTAGTAGTAAATGTAAGTTTTGCCGGAATAAAGCAGAATTTTACTAAAATTTAGAAAAAGATACGTCAATTTTAGAAAAATGATGTAATCGGGAATAATTACTCTAAACGATAATAAGTGAGAGATTAAGGTTTTTGACATGGTAAACGAGTCTGAAATAGTTACTTTAATTCAAGAAGCAAAGAAAAGTGAAAAAGAACGCAAGTTCAAAGAATCACTAGAACTTTACATCACTCTAAAAGACATAGATGTGAAAAAAGGATTTGCATTTAATGAGGTAATTCAACTTCCAAATCAAATGTCAAAGCCAGCTGCAGTTTGTGTAATGGCATCAGGAGACATGGGTCTAAAAGCAAAGGATGCAAAAGCAGATGAGGTTTTAGATAATGATGGCGTAAATAAATTAGCAGAAGATAAAAGAGCAACTAGAAAATTAATCAACAAATATGATTTCTTTTTAGCAGATACAAAACTAATGCCTGTAGTAGGTAAATCATTAGGACAACTCTTAGGACCTAGAGGTAAAATGCCAACACCTGTTCCATTTAATGCACCTATAGATGCATTCCTAAGTAGATTCAAAACATCAATTAGAGTTAGAGTAAAAAATTCACTTTCAATTTCATGTAAAGTTGGAGATACTGAAATGGATGAACATCACGTTGCTGCAAATGCAATGGCAGTGATTAACAATCTGAGAGGTAAATTTCCAAATGGAGATAAAAACATTAGAAAATATATGATAAAAACAACAATGGGAAAAGCAGCAAAACTAGAACATAAGGTGACAAAATAAAATGCATGAGAATAGAACAACATACCCAAAAAAGAAAGCACAGATGTATCAACAACTACAAGAGCTTCCAAAAAAGTACAAAGTACTAGCACTTGTAAGAATGGAAAAGGTCAGAGGTTCACAATTACTACCGTTAAGAAAAACACTTCAAGGTGAAGTTGAAATTGTTAGTATCAAAGATAAAGTAGCAAAACTAGCTTTTGCACAAGCAGGAATTACTGGTATAGATAAATTATCTGAAAAAATTACAGGTCAATGTGTTTTCATGTTTACAAACATGTCTCCATTCAAACTTAACGTTCTATTAGGAAAGAACAAAGTTATGCTATTTGCAAGAGGAGGGGATACTGCAAGCATGGATGTTGTAATTCCACCAAAGAATACAGGAATTGCACCAGGACCAATGCTAACTGACTTTAAAGAAAACGGAATTGCTACTAAGATTGATCAAGGTACAATCTGGATTATGAAGGAAACTGTTCCAGTAAAACAAGGAGAAGTAATTTCTGAAAAACTTGCCGGACTTTTAAGTAAACTAGACATTAAGGCGATAGAAGCAGGCATTGCTTTGAACGCTGCATTAGAAGAAGGATTAGTCTATCAAGAAGAAGAGATGGTTATTGATGTTGAGAAATTCAGAAACGATTTGGCTCAAGCTCATCAAGAAGCAATCTCACTTTCAATTGAAGCAGCATATATCACTGCAGACAATATTGAACAAATCTTGGCAAAGGCAGCACAATCTGCACGTTCTGTTTCAACTGAAGCAGGATATCTAACAGAGGATACCAAAGAACAAGTGTTACAAAAAGCCCATGGTCAAGCACAGGGCGTAGCCTCAAAAGCAAAAGACTACACACCAGCATAAATTAACTACTTTTTACTTTAGGTAGATTCCAATTATACTTCATTGCAACCATTCTTAGTCCTGTAGCCAATAACAATCCAGAAATTGTTCCAGCGTAAACGTCATTTGTTACATATATCACCAAAAAGAATACCGAGGCGCCTAAGAAACTGGCCGAGGCATACAACTCTTTTACAAATACTATAGGGGTTTGACTAACAAACACATCACGAAGGATTCCTCCACCAATTGCAGTAAGCATTCCAGATAATACAATTACAAGGAAGTTCATTCCAAACATGTTATAGGCAAAAGTAGCCCCAATTACAGTAAAAACTCCCAATCCAATTGCGTCAAATTTTAGAAATACGTTCCAATGTTTTTTCATTTTTGAGTGTAATAGGAAGATTACGATGGCAGATACTACAGTAATTATCACATATGAAGGATCAATTAGGGAATTAGGTAGAGACTTTCCAAGAATTACATCACGTATTGTTCCCCCTGCAACACCAGTAATTGTTGCAAGAATTATTATTCCGACAATGTCTGCCTTGTGCTCAATTGCCTTGAAAGCACCAGTTACGGCAAATGCCATTGTTCCAAATAGATCTAAAACATAAATGAAAAACTCAATTGACAAAGTTGAATCTGCCAAGACAATTAGAATAAAAAATAGTCATTAATAACGTTGAGAAGATTTTGGACTTAGTTTAGCCGAATAGAGAGGATAAACCTTCCATTGCTGCTTCTTCCTGTTTTTCACTTGGTGGTTCTGCTTTCTTTTCTTTCTTTTCATCTCCACCTGCTGCTGCATCTGCTGCCGGTGCTGCTGCTGCGGCAACTGCTACAGGTGCTGCTTTGATTGCATCTTCAATGTTAACATCAGCGAGTGATGCTACAAGTGCTTTAACTTGGGCTTCATTAACTTCAGCGCCAGTTGCTTTAACTACGCTA
The DNA here is from genome assembly GCF_000812185.1 of Candidatus Nitrosopelagicus brevis. Classification (NCBI taxonomy): domain Archaea; kingdom Thermoproteati; phylum Nitrososphaerota; genus Candidatus Nitrosopelagicus; species Candidatus Nitrosopelagicus brevis. The sequence continues at coordinate 931,420 of NZ_CP007026.1, forward strand.
GTAACGTTTGCTTCGTTAACTTCTTTCTCTAGTTTGTGCAACATTAAAGCAGCGTAAACATATTCCATGTACGAAAAAGCCGTTAGGCATAATAAAAAGCTATCAAAAATTGTCTCTAGATCAGGATCTTTAGGCTTCTACATACAGAATAGAGGTTTTTCTTCAATTCTTTATCATAAAGATTCTCCATTTTCTGTTTTAGGATTCTTTTTGCGTGATCTTTGTCGGTTCCTTCTGGAAGAGATAATACATTATTGATTAATTCAGATAATGATTCTCTTACCCAGCCATCAAAGACGGTGAAAACCTTTTTTGAGATAAATTCAACTTTTTCAGAGCTAATGTCAATGACTTCGGTGAAATTTTCATATTCAATTCTATAGATTAATGCAAAAATGCAGTTTTCAGAAGTAGGGGAAAGGAGAATTTCTTTCGATCTTGGACCGGCTTTTCCTTGAGAAACCTTGTTTTTTAATCCAACAGGATTAACAAAGAAACCGTTTACACCGATTTTGTTTCCATCAACCCCAGTAACAGTTCCAAATACAATATTATGATAATCACCATCGTCTTTTCTAGAAGTAAATACGTAATCACCTTCTTTTACTTCGCCTTTTTTTCTTCCGAACATAAAATGTTTCTACATTTTTCTATATTTAACGGTTGAATCGACAGTCCTTAATATCGGCACTAGGTCAAAAATTTAGTGAATAAAAAAGAGATTCTTGAGAAATTTTCAGCAGACCCACAGAGGTATTACAACGTAAATCTCTTCGAGGACCAGGGATTTGAACGAAAATCATGTACTGTATGTAATAGATATTTCTGGACTTTAGATTCAGAAAGAAGTAATTGCCCAGAATGTTCTGATGATATGTATTCATTCATCGGGGATCCGCCAACATCAAAGAGATTTGATTATACACAATCATGGAAAGAAGTTGAATCTTTTTTTGTCAAGAATAATCATACATCAATAAATCGTTATCCAGTTGTTTGTAGATGGAGAGATGATCTTTATTTTACAATTGCATCAATTGTTGATTTTCAAAGAGTCATGGGAAGTAAAGTTGTATTTGAGTTTCCAGCAAACCCACTTGTTGTTCCACAAACATGTTTAAGATTCAAAGATTTAGAAAATGTCGGAGTAACTGGTAGACACTTTTCATCATTTTGTATGATTGGTCAACACAGTATTCCAAATGATAATGGTTATTGGAAAGATGAATGTGTTAATTTAGATTTTAATTTACTAACACAACAATTTGGAATTGATAAAAAAGAAATTACATTTGTTGAAGACGTTTGGGAAGGAGGAGGTTCTTTTGGTTCGTCATTAGAATATTTTGTAAGAGGTTTAGAACTTGGTAATGCAGTGTTTACAGAATTTCAGGGTGACCTTTCAGATTACAAAACACTTGATCAGAGAATTATCGATATGGGTGCAGGTCTAGAAAGATTTGCATGGATAACAATGGGAACACCTACAGCATACGATTGCTGCTTTGGACCAATCACAAAAAAATTAATTGAGCAAGCAGGAATAGACACAAACTCCTCAGTACTTACCCCATATTTCACCGAAATAGCAAAGAATTTGGAATTATACGAAGACTTGACACAAGTAAGGAAAAATGCCATCAAAACAACTGGATTGACAGATGAACAGATTAATCGTATTATTACCCCGCTAGAAGGAATTTACCTGATAATCGACCACATCAGAACGCTAATCTTTGCAATTTCAGATGGAGCACTTCCTAGTAATGTTGGAGGCGGATACAATCTTCGAATAATGTTGAGAAGAATTGTTTCAACTATGGACAGGTTGAAGCTGAAATTCGATTTGAATGAAATAATCGACATACAAATAGATTATTTGAAAAATACCTATCCTGAATTAGAAAAAACTAGAGAGGATGTAAAAGAAATAATATCAATTGAAACAGGAAGATATGACAGTTCAAAGCAAAGAATGCAAAAAATTGTTAGTAAACTAAACAAAGAGCCAAAAGTTGAGGATTTGATTACACTTTACGAATCAGATGGGGTTACACCAGAATATCTTAAAGAAATGAAGGTAATATCAGAGATTCCATCTTCATTTTATTCTAAACTTTCTGATTTACACCAATCAAAAAAACAAAAGGAACAAGTAAACTTACCATTGGAAGGAATCCCAGATACAGAACTATTATTCTATAATGAAGATCCTAGAGAATTTGATGCAAAGGTTTTGAAATCATTTGAAAATTTTGTTGTTTTAGATAAAACAGCATTTTATGCAAGAGGAGGAGGTCAAGAACCAGATCATGGTAAAATTTCTGGTCAGGAAATAGTAGACATTACAAAACATGGAAACATTGTTGTTCATGAAATTAAAGGAGAAATTCCAAAAGAAGGAGATATAGTTTCTTGCGTAGTAGATGCAAAAAGACGTGATGGAATTACAAAAAATCATACAAGTACACACATCATCAATACTTCAGCAAGAAGTGTTCTAGGTTCGTGGGTATGGCAACACTCTGCATTCAAAGAAGAAGACCATGCAAGACTTGACATCACACATCATTCAGCATTAACTGATGAGGATGTAACAAAAATTGAAGATGCAGCTAATTCCATTATTGAAAAAGCCATACCAGTGAAAATAGAAAATTTTGACCGTGGAACTGCAGAACAAAAATATGGATTTAGAATTTATCAAGGAGGAGTTGTGCCTGTCAAATCAGTTAGAATCGTGTCAATAGGCGATTTAGACATAGAAGCTTGTGGAGGAACACACGTAGCAAATACATCAGATGTAGAACAAATTAAGATTACAAGAACAAAAAGAATTCAAGATGGAGTTGTAAGAATTGAGTTTGTGTCAGGAGATGGCGCAAAAGAATTTGTGAAAAAGAGGGAACAAGATTCAGAAAATAAGGAGAAAGAAGAAAAGCTAAAAGAACAAGAAAAAGAAAAAAGACTAGAACAAAGACAAATTGCTAAAGAAAGAATTCCGATCATAGCTAAATCGCTATTAGAATGTAAACAAGGAACAACAACAATTGATGAAATTACAATTGAGTTAGCGGAATCTGGAAAAGCTAATTTTTGTTATTCGGACAGTAATAATTACGATGATGTTTTTCATATTGGATTAGGAGAAGTGTTATGCAAATCTGATCCTAAAATGGTTTATTGTGGATTATTTGAGCAAGGAGAGAAAATTAGAGCTATAGTTTATGCCGGAGATGAGATATCAAAAGAAAAGAGTGCAGGAGATATTGTAAAGAGTATTTCACAGATTTTAGGTGGAGCAGGAGGAGGAAGTGCCAAATTTGCTCAAGGTGGAGGAACCGATAAATCAAAGAAAGAAGATGCAATTAAAAATGCGAAGTCCATGATTATCGAATAGGTAAACAAGATGGAAATAAACTGGAATCAACTAGACGTAAAATGGAGAACCAAATGGCACGAAGCCAAAGACTTTGAAACCAATCCTAATGAAAAACCGAAAAAATTCATTACAGTTGCATACCCATATCCAAACTCACCTCAACACATAGGGCATGGACGAACATACACACTAGCTGATGTCCATGCAAGATTTTACAGAATGAAAGGGTACAATGTATTATTTCCAATGGGATTTCATTATACTGGTACACCAGTTCTTGGAATGGCAAAAAGAATTGAAGCAGGAGAAAAAGAAATTCTTGATGGACTACGAAACATTTACCATGTTCCAGAAGATGTAATCAAAACATTTGTTGAACCAATTAAGATTGCAGACTATTTCCATGAAGAGATAAAGTCTGGAATGATCGAAATGGGTTATTCCATTGACTGGAGACGAGAATTTACAACAATAGTTCCAGGCTATCAGAAATTTATTGAATGGCAAATTTCGACTTTACGAGACAATGATAGAATAATTCAAGGTTCCCATCCAGTCGGATGGTGTCCAGTTGATCAAAATCCAGTATCACAACACGATACAATGGGCGATGTAGAACCAAAGATTAATGATGAAAATTATCTTGTCAAATTCAAACTAGATGAATATGTATTTCCAATTACAACATTAAGACCTGAAACACTCTTTGGTATTACAAATCTCTGGGTAAATCCAAATACCATATACAAAAAAATTAAGGCAGATGACGAAAAATGGATTGTTTCACAAGAATGTGCGGAAAAATTGAAATTCTTTGGAAAAGAAATTACAATTGAAGGAGACATCAAAGGAACAGAAATTATAGGTAAATTTGCAAAAACACCACATACAGAACAAGAAATTCCAATTTTTGAAGCAGAGTTTGTTGAATCAGGAATGGGAACTGGTTTAGTAATGTCAGTGCCAGCACATGCACCTAAAGATTATCAAGCATTGATGGATTTAAAATCAAAAAATCATGAATTAGCATCTAAAATTGAACCAATACCAATCATAGTAACAGAAGGATATGGAAATATTCCTGCAAAAGATGTATGTGAAAGATTAGGAGTTACTGATCAAGTAGATGCAAAGTTAGAAGAAGCAACAGAAGAATTGTATCTTAAGGAATTTGTTAATGGAAAATTAAATGAAAAATGTGGAGATTTTGTTAATGAGAAGGTAGAATTTGGACGAAACAAAGTTAGAGATTGGTTAAAGGACAAAAATCAACTAGAGTCGTTTCCAACTTTGCAAAATGCTCCAATTAGATGTCGCTGCGGATGTGAATGTGTTGTCAAAGTCTTGAACAACCAATGGTTTCTCAATTATGGAGATGAAGAATGGAAAAAGTTGGCAAGAAACTGTCTTGATGGCATGAATATTCTTCCAAACAAAATTAAAACAGAATTTCACGATGTGATTAATTGGCTACATGAGAGAGCATGTGCAAGACAACAGGGACTTGGAACAAAACTTCCATGGGATAAAGACTGGATTGTTGAATCATTATCAGATAGTGTGATTTACATGGCATACTATACCATATCACGATTTGTAAATGATGAAACAGTAAAACCTGAGAATCTTACAAAAGAGTTCTTTGACTATCTTTTCTTAGATAAAGGAGATTTAGGAACAGTTGCAAGTTCAGCAAATCTTTCAGAAGATGTAATTAATACAATGAAAAAAGAGTTTCAATATTTCTATCCAGTAGACGCAAGACATTCTGGACGAGATTTGGTACAAAATCACTTGTCATTTTTTGTTTTGAATCATGCTGCAATATTTGAGGAAAAATTGTGGCCAAAGGAAATTGTTGTCAATGGCAGTGTCATGATGGACGGTGCTAAAATGTCTAAGAGTATGGGAAATATCATTCCACTGCGTACTGCAATTCAGGATCATGGTGCAGATCCAATTAGATTAGCTATTATTTCATCAGCTGAGCTACTCCAAGATGCTGACTTTAACATGGAATCAGTTTCAGGTATTAAAAATAAGTTAGAATCACTGTTGGACGAGTGTTCCACACTAAAAAAAGGAGAAATTGGTGATTTGCAAACAGAAGATAAATGGATATTATCAAAAACACAAAGTAAAATTTCTGAAGTTACAGAAGCTGTAGAAAAAATGAGGTTGCGAGAAGCTCTACATGATATTTTATTTACATTTGAGAGTGATTTGAGCTGGTATCAAAAAAGAGTTCAGGCTAAAAAAAGAGATGATGTTTCTGGAATTCTTCATCAGATAAATTCAGCTAGAGTTGCAATGCTTTCTCCATTTGCACCACATGTTGCAGAAGAGATGTGGGAAAAGTTAGGAAATTCCGAACTAGTATCAAAATCATCCTGGCCCGAATATTCTTCAGATAAAGTTGACGTGAGTGTAATTCAAGCTGAAGAATTGTTAAAGTCAACTATAGAAGACATTTCAAATATTCTCAAAGTTACAAAAATTTCTCCAAAGAAAATTGTAATTTATGTTAATTCAGATAGTGTGAAATCAAAAATCTATCGTAAAATTTTGAACATAATGGTAGGAGGTCAGAACAACATGGGAATTGTAATGAAAGAATTGATTGCAGATCCTGAAACCATTGATGCTAAAAAAATGCCAGACTATGTTCAAAAAGTAATCAAAGACTTGCATTCAGAATCAGAATCAATCAAAAAGATGAAACTTGAATCGGAATCATTTAATGAAAAAGAATTCCTTATGTCAGAATTATCTAGTATTGGACAAAAAGAATTTGGAGTAGAAATTGAAGTGTATTCTGAATCAGATAGCGATGTTTATGATCCTAAAGGAAAAGCAAGACATGCAAGACCGTACAAACCAGCTATATTGATTGAATAAAACTGGAATTGTATTTATTAGGTTAATGAACTAATTAGATCAAATGAAAATTGCAGTCATGGGAATGGGAGTTGCAGGAAGTTATCTCATGGCTAGATTAAAAAATTCTGAACACGAAGTAGTTGGATATGAAAGAATGCCTACAGAAAGACATGACTCAATTTGCGCATGGGGCACAATTAAAGAAGAATTAACTAATTTTTGTAAAAAAACGGGTAGAAATTTTGATGATTTCTTAATTCATGATGGGAAAGAGATGCATGTCAAAATGAATGATAATGTGAAATTTGATATTGGTTTGAAGGGACTTTGTACATACAACAAACTTGGATTGATAAAAGATTTCATAAAAGATTGTAATGTAATTTACGGAAAAGCACCACGATTAGAGGAGCTTGAAAAAGAATATGACATGATTGTAGATTGTACAGGATTTAACAGAAGTTATCTCCCAAAAATGGAACAGGACTTCTATTTACCAACATACGAGTATAAAGTTGAATATGAGAATGGTGTTCCTTATGATGATTTTTACATTGAACCATTCCCAGGAATGTCAGGATACTTTTGGTATTTCCCATTAGGAGAAAATTATGCACATATTGGAGCAGGTGATTACAACAAAAATCATATCAAAGCAACTGATGAATTTCTAAAAAAGCATGGAGGAAAGGTTGTTGCAACCAAAGGACGTCCAATTAGATTAGCAACGCCAGATAGATGTAAGCCATACTATTCTGGAAAAGTAGTTGGCGTTGGAGAATCAATTGGAACCGTTTATGCATTATTAGGAGAAGGAATTATTCCATCAATGCAATGTGTAAATATTTTCATGGAAAACATGCATGATTTCAAAGCATATGAAAAAGCAATTGAGAAACACTACAGTGTTTATGCTAAGGTGTTTAATTTTGTAAGAGCAAAAATACACAATGACTTTAATTTCCTAAAAGCATTACCGGACTTTATTGCAATTTTCAGATATATGAAAAAGAATGAAGATAGATTTGGAATGCATATTAAAATTGGTGACTTGCTTAAAGTTGCAAAAGCCTAAGACATACTAAGAGAACCAAATCCATCTTTCAGAGTTCTGCTAGATTTCATATTATAATCATAGATAGTTTTTGAATAATCATCTAAGACTTCTTTCATTGAATCAAGTGATTCAGAAAGATAGAATCCTGGACAATCCCCAGTGAATTGGAATGTTGCATGAACACGCGCACGTCCTTTTTCATTTTGTGCCCATGTTGAAAATGGATACAAGTAGCAAACACCAGGACGTGTAGGATGTATTCCACATCCACCTTCACCATTCAAAAATCTACACGAGATATGAGTTCCATCATCTGCTTCGGTTTCGTCGGTTTTTCTTTTGAGGCTAACATTTGTCATTACAGAAAAACCACCTGAAGGAGTAGGCTCATCATGAGTTGCAACTAAAGTTTCTTGTTTTACAAATTCAGATGTTTTTTGGTATTTCATTCCCTGACCTATTTGAATTAGATCATCAGAAGTTAGTGGCAAACGTCCTTGTCTATCACAACAATTGTGACAATCAGGCCAATAGCATTTCCATAAAATGTATTTTTTTTCTTTTGGTAAATATGGAATATGAAATACAACATCTTTTACAATTAATGAGAAATCTGTAACATCAGTATATTTTCCTAGAACAAAATCATGAAGGATTGGATCAACATCCCAGTCTTTTTCAAGCAACTCTAATGATTCTTGAATTTCTTTTTGAGACATTATTTCTTATATCCATAAAGTTTGATATTATAATGTTGAGTGAAAAAGGTAAATACGCATCAGCAACAGAGAACAGAAGATTTGTCTGGAAAGAAATTGTCTGGCCACTAGTAATAGAACACAATAGTGCCGAGTTTACATTAATGCAATATCAGAAAAAACGTGATGAAACATGTACAAAATATGGAATTTCAGTAAATGCACTATCAAGAGGATTAGCATCATTACTTCAGAGAGGGTTGCTTTACAAAGATAATCAATCATACTTTATTCATTACAGATTAATTGCGTACATGCGATTAAAAGCAGATGTTGATTATGGAACTGCTTTACATGAAATTAAGATAAGATAAAGTTTACAAAAATGAATATATTCGAACATTCTATAATTTTTCATATAGCCCGGTAGTGTAGCGGCAAGCATAGGGGCCCCTGGAGCCTTTGACCTCGGTTCGAGTCCGGGCCGGGCTACTGTATTTTATTATTGAATTGAGAAAAGATGTCTTAATGAAATATTTTTGAGATGTTTTACTATCTAGAAGCTTGTGCTACTCTTTCTAACTCATTCTTCTTTTTTACAGAAGGTGCAGCAGGATCATTGTTTGCTGCCAATATCAAATGTTCTGCAATATATTCTTCAATTGGTTTTGGATTTGAGAAGGTTGCTTCTTTGATTGCATCTGCTATGAATCTCAATGCCAAGTCTACGCGACGAATTGGAGCAACATCAACTGAAACATGGTAAACAGTTCCACCATAAACAATTCTAGTTGTATCTTCATTTGGTGCAGAATTCTCAACTGCACGAACTAGTACCTCTACAGGGTTTTGACCAGTTTTGAGATTGATTATATCAAATGCAAGTTTAATGATATTTAGTGAATGTTGTTTTTTACCACCTTGTCTTCCAGTGTTTTTAGCATATTTTTTACCAAAATGCATTAGTTTGTTTGCTAATCTTTCTACAATGTGAACATCACCCTTGTTGAATCTCTTTAATGCTGAACGACCATAGTCAATTGGATAGATTAATGGTTTTAATGAAATTGCAGAGAGAGTTTTGTCACCAACAACATGGGTCTGTAGACCTAAATCTTTAATCTCTATTTCAGAGGTATCCCATTTTCTAAAAAGAAGTAAATTATTTTCAGCCATGTTTCTATCTTCTTGGTTTTTCCTTCTTTCCTTCTACTAGTTGACGTAATGATGTATTGTTAACTTTGAAAACTTTGAAACGTACACCAGGAATATCTCCCATTGCACCACCTTGAGTTGCACCCATTCCTTCTACATGTACTTCATCGTGTTCGTCAATGAAGTTCATTGCACCGTCACGTGGTAGGAATGCAGTGACTGATTTACCATTTTTGATTAATTGTACTCTAACACATTTTCTTACAGCAGAGTTTGGCTGTTTTGCTTCAACACCAACTTTTTCTAAAACTATTCCTTTTGCTTGAGGAGCGCCAGCAAATGGGTTTGATTTTCTATCTAATCCTAATTCTCTTCTTTTGTAAGTTGAGATAGCCCAACGTTGTTGTTTCTTCTTGTTTCGAAGATCTCGTCCTGCAAATAGTCCTAGAGGTGATTTTGCCATTATTACCACTCGAAAGCTTGTTCCTTGCTATTAATCATTACATATGTTATGTTGAAATATCTACGTGCAAGTATTCTTGCCTTCTCTGCATTACGACCTTCACGTCCTACTACAACTCCTTTCTTTGCACCATCGACTTCAACGTTTGCTTGGAAAGAACCATCTAGTCTTTCAGAGATTTTAATGTCAGTAATGTATTTTTCATTTAGTATATTTTTCAAAAGTTTGATTGGATCTTCGTTGTATTCTACAAGTTCAACATTTCTATCAATTTTATTTTGAAGTGATTTGATATGAGCACCGCCTTTACCAATTGCCAACCCCATTTTTCCTTCATTTACAACAAAGATGATTCTATCACGTTTTTCATCTTCTATGCAATCACGAGCGGTTGCTTTAGTAACATTTTGGAATAATGACATCAATTTCATTTGATCAGTTGTTAATTTGATTTCTTGTGTCATAGTCATTCTAATTATTCAAAAAATTTTTCTGTCTCATTTAAACCTTGATTGGTTTTGGAATTTAGATAAGTTTTTAACAACATCATTGGGAATCTGTTTCTTTTTGTAGTGTTTTGATATCAGCATCAGCGATGTTGGTTAGTGAGATTGCAGAAACTCTAAATTGTAATCCACAGAGTTTTCCAAGGTTAACAGAGGTGTCATCGTATGAAATTGTTGAAACGTTTGATTTTTTTGCGTCATCTTCTATTTTTTCGCTGATATGACTAGGTACAGATTTTGAAAGAAGTACAAGTTTAGATTTTGAAATATTACCTAAGACTTGTTTTGTACCAAGAATGTATGCATCTTCTTTGATTGCATCTTTGAGTGTCTTTTCAAGTTGTTTTTTTATCATGTTGCTTGTACGAACAACTCAATTTTAGCGACTTATAGATTTATTGTTGTCAATACCCACGACTATTACGATCTGGCTTGTCAATATTGGGATTTCTAAAGCCATGTTTTTCCATCATATGGTTTAAGAATCGTATATCACTATCAAATTTTTCACCACAAACAGAACAATTTACCATGTTTTGATACAATGTGACAGTAACTTAAAGTTAATTAGATTAAAAAAGATGCCAGCACTGTTGCTTCCCAACGGCTCTCGCATGTCAGTAACACAGCAGCGACATTTGGTTTGACTTCCAAGTTCGGAATGGGATTGGGTCGCACCCAAACGCTATGGCCGGCTTAAACATACAACAAATTATCTTTCATAATAAGCTAACTAAATCATGAACAGATTTTTTGAAGATGATTATTCATAGAAGTATAAATTAAACCGACAGCGAATAACGTTATGACACATCGTGTTGCTGTATTGGATAAGGAGTTATGCCAACCCAAAAAATGTGGGTTAGAATGTATCAAATATTGCCCGGTCAATAAATCCGGGGCAGATTGTATTGTACTCAACGAAGAAACCAAAAAGGCAACCATAGATGAGGATATTTGTAATGGTTGTGGAATTTGTGTCAAAGTTTGTCCATTTGATGCAATTACAATCGTGAATTTGGCTAGTGAACTAAAAACAGACAAAATTCATCAGTATGGAATGAATTCATTTAGACTATACAAATTACCAACTCCAAAAAAAGGCGAAGTGGTCGGATTACTTGGAAGAAATGGTATGGGGAAAAGTACTGTGGTCAATATTCTTTCAGGTATTTTGAAACCTAATTTAGGAAATTATGAACAACCACCAGAATGGGATGAGATTTTAAAATATTACAAAGGTACAGAACTAAAAGCACATTTTGAAAAAATAAAAAATGGTGAGATTAAAGCATCGATTAAACCACAACAGGTACATACAATTGCAGATGCATTTGACGGAACAGGAAAAGAACTTTTAGATAAATTTGATCAAAGAGGAACCTCTAGAGAATTAGTTAAACAATTAGGATTAGAAAATTCTTTAGAACAAAATCTCAAAGAACTCAGTGGAGGCGAACTCCAAAGATTATCAGTTGCAACTGCTGCATCAAGAGAATCAGACTTTTACTTTTTTGATGAACCGTCATCTTACAATGATGTATTTCAAAGAACAGGAGTTGCAAGAGTAATTCACGGTCTTGCAGAAGAAGGAAAAAGCGTGATGGTAGTAGAACATGATCTAACATTACTGGACTTTCTTAGTGATTATATCGAGGTGCTATATGGTGTGCCTGCAGCATATGGAATTGTTTCAAATGTATTATCAACCAAAGTTGGTATCAACGTATTTCTTGATGGTTATCTTCCAACTGAAAATGTAAGATTTAGAGATAAGAAATTCACTTTTGATGCATCAACATCAGGTGATGAGGGATTAGAGGGGGATGCCGTGATAACATATCCAAAGTTGGAAAAGAAATATGATTCATTTTCAGTTTCAATTGAACCAGGAACTGTAAGAAAAGGAGAATTACTTGGAATTATGGGTGCCAATGCATTAGGAAAAACTACAATGATGAAAATGATTGCAGGTGTTGAAAAACCAACAGACGGTTCAGTTGATAAAAAAATCAAGATTTCATACAAACCACAATATCTTTCAAATGATATTGATGTAGAGGTAATTTCTGTTTTAGAAAAAGCAAATGGCTCTACAATCGAAGGAAGTGCTGAAGAAGAACAGATTTTGGACCCATTGAAATTAAAAAAATTGTATAATAAATCAGTAAAAAATTTGTCAGGAGGAGAACTGCAAAAAGTTGCAATAGCATCATGTCTACTACAAAAAGTGGATTTGTATGCGCTAGACGAACCATCAGCATTTTTAGATGTGGAAGATAGAATTGCAGTTGCCAAATTCTTACAGAAATTTGTACGCTCATTTGGTAAATCTGCAATTATCATAGACCACGATCTTCAATTGATGGACCTAGTCTCAGATTCAATGGTGATTTTTGAAGGAACATCAAGTGTAGAAGGAATTGCAACATCCCCAATGCCAAAAACAGATGCCATGAATAGATTTTTAGAATCACTTGACATTTCATTTAGAAAAGATGAGAAAACAAGTAGACATCGTGTTAACAAAGAAGCAAGTAGATTGGATAAAGAACAAAAATCATCAGGTAATTACTACTTTAGAAAATGACCAAGATGTTAAAGAGAGTCCTACAGGACGTTCTCTCTGAAGAAGAAAATGAACAGCTAATCTCTGCATTTGATCAAATTGGAGACATAATCATAGTAAGAATTCCCGATTCATTGGTTTCAAAAAAACAAATTATTGGAAAAACGTTACTAGAGCAGGTCAGTACCGCAAATTCAATTTTTTATCAATCATCTCCAGTAGAAGGCGATTATAGAACAAGAAAACTCGAAGTAATTGCAGGAGAAGATAAAACTCAAACAGAATACAAAGAAAATGGATGTAGATTTATCGTTGATGTGGAAAAAGCATTTTTCTCTCCACGATTATCAACAGAAAGAGAAAGAATTGCAGGATTAGTCAAAGATGGAGAGGTGATGATCAACATGTTTGGAGGCGTAGGAATGTTTTCGTTACTTGCAGCAAAAAATACTTCATGTACAGTTTACAACATCGACCTAAATCCTGTTGCAGCACAATTATGTAAAGAAAATGCTCAGATTAACAAACTCAAAGGCGAGGTCATTTCTTTGAACGGAGACGCAACCAAAGTGATTAATGAACAATTGACTGGCAAGGCAGACAGAATATTGATGTTGTTACCTGAACGATCTGATGAGTTTTTAGATTCAGCATTAAACGGATTAAAAAATAATGGAGTAATTCATTATTATTCTCACATGCATGCTGATAAAAAACAAGATGCACCAAAATTGTCTGAAGAACATTTTATGAGTGTGAATAAAACAAATGCAGAAATCATAACTTCGCGAAATGTAAGGCCTGTAGGACCAAGATTTTATCAAACTGTAGTAGATGTTAAAATTTCAAAGAGCTAATCATCTTCAATTAATGAAGAAGGTTTTGCAGCGGTTGTAGCCATTTGATATCCAATCCAAGACACTATTCCTAAAACACCACCTACAACCATGAGTATAGTCAATTGTAGAACAATTGGGCTCCATTCAGAGAGCATCAAGAGGTATGCATAGACAAAAAATGCCGCTATACAAGATACAAAGATGAAAACACCCATTGATTTTCGTCTTGACATGTCGATTCGAACTAAAACAGTAATTTAACTGAATTCAATTGCCATCATGTAGGCATCTTCCCCATCACGATAATACGACTTTAGTCTTTGTTTGATATCCATACCCAGATCTTGATATAATTTTACAGCCTCAGTATTACTACAACGTACCTCAAGATACATTTCATCACACTGTTTTTCTTTAACACCTTTGAATGCTTCATTCACAAGAATTTTTCCAAATCCGTTTCCTCGCTGTTCTTCAAGTACAGCTACGGATACAACGTGACCTTTTTTGACAAATCCAAGTTTTTTAAAATTTGAAAATCCAAATTCTGTTTTGCACATAATATATCCTACATATTGACTATCTTTTTCAGCAACTAGAAATGCCTCTGGAGCTTCGGCCAAGAGACTTTCATAGAAATAATCAGAATAATGTTCAGGTAATGTTTTCATATTAATTTCCATTACACCGATTAGATCACTAGGTTCACAACGTCTGAATATAGCGCCATTATGTTCTCTTAGAATTACCTGCATACTAGTACATGAAATCTTGCGTATTTAATTTTAAGTTGGAAAAGCAATTATGTTCTTGTTATATACGATCTTTATGATAGAGCCTACTCAGGAATTCATAACAAAGGTTGTAGAAAATCATTTTGATGTTTCAGATAGGGAAATCGGTCTAGTAAAGATGCAATTTTATTTTGAGGACCAAGATTTCAAGGAAAAATTTGTTCGCTTAACACAAGAGTTAGAAACTAACAATTTACTTTGTACGCTTGAAAAAGAAGGATACAGACACATGGTAGTCGTATCAAAGATGCCTAAACAAAAAAAGAGAAGGTGGTTGTCAAAATCTTGGACACCAAGGATAATGTTTGCTGCAACTGTTGCAATGGTGTTAATTGATGGTTTCTACAGAACTGCAATGCTTAACACATTTCCGCTAATCCAACCAATTGGCGACCCGCTTGGAGTTGCAGTTGTATATGCTTGGGCATTGTTAGGAATTTTAGGAGTTCATGAAGCAGGACACTTGTTTGCTGCAAAATGGCATAAGATAAAGACAACATGGCCATACTTTATTCCAGGTATCCCAATTGTAGGAATACCAACATTTGGTGCATTCATTCAATCAAGAAGTCTTACCGTAAATAGAGACATTTTATTTGATATTGCAGTAGCCGGTCCAATAGCAGGATTAGTAGTTGCAGTAGTTGTTGTAATTTTTGGCGCATGGACGTCACCGGTAATTGACAGTCAGGTAGCAGAAGATCTGATGATGGGTTCAACATTATTCCCAATGAATGAGAATTTGATAATGAAAGGTGCACTTGCACTGTTTGACAAGGATGGTACAGAAGTTGAAGTGATAATGTCTCCAATAATGTTTGCAGCATGGCTTGGATTTTTAATTACGTTTTTGAATTTACTGCCGGCATGGCAATTGGATGGAGGTCACATGTCAAGAGTCATTTTGGGACAAAAATGGCACAAGTTTGCAACTTATGGAAGTTTGGGAGTTTTAGTGTTGTTGAACTATTGGATGATGGCAATCTTCATTTTAATTTTAAGTTCAAGAAGTAAAGACGCCAGACCACTAGATGACATATCACCATTATCAAAAAATAGAAAAATTGTTTACATTGGAGTTATTGTTTTAGCGATTTTGTGTGCACCACTGCCGCAATCAATCTTTCCGTAGTAAAGTACGTGCACCATCTTCAATCACCTGTACCTTTTGTCTTGGACCTTGATTTTTCAAAATGTAATCCATTGATTTTTTGATTCCATCTACATGAAGCATGCCAAGTTTCTTGATGTATAGTTCAGGTAAGATTGAAGTAATTGCGATTTGAGCATTTTTTTGAATTTCTGTTAAATAAAGAAGATTTTCCATTCCATCCTCATATTTTGATGCGTTTTTGATTTTCTCAGGAGTAATACGTCCATCAATTAGTTTTTGAAATGTTTCTGAACCTAATCCAGCCATACATTCGGCAACGAGTATGATTAATCCTTGATTTTTTATCGATGTATGAAAATTCCATACAGAATTTAATGAAGAAGACAATGTTTGATTGCTTGCATCTCTTCCTGTACTAATTATCATCGTACGGAACTTTTCTTCAAAGGTTGCTGTGGATTTTAGAAGTGTTTGCGATATGGATGATGTTTTTGATGGATGTCCAACCTGCAAGCCTGAAACTCCCTTTTTATTTGCTGTAAGTTCTATGCATGAGACCTCAAATCCGTCTGTGAATTTTTTTGCATCACCGAGTGAGGGAGAATCTGTACCAGGTGTTGGTAAATTTCCCGAGCGGTGTGAAAATGCTTCTAGCATTTTATCTGCACCAAATTTACGAAGTAATCTAGTTGCAACTGTTTCATATCCAAACAAACCATCAAACTGTATCTCTCCAAGAAATACTAGATTTGAGTTTGACAATTCCTGTTCCTCAAATTCGTTAATACTTACAGTGTCAGGATTGTTTGCTTTTACTTGTGGGAGATTTAGTTTATCGACTGATAATTTTGGTTTTGAAAAAGATTTGATTTCACATTTTTCATAAATTTTATCAAGAGTTTTTTGTATAGATATACTATAATTTTGAATAACAATTTCAGTTGGTTTTGACAAATCTAATGCTTCTAAATTTTCATTTATCACAGAGTCATCAATTATTGGTTTTTCAAACTCTATTCGTTCATCTAGATTTTCTGCCATAATATCTAGAACAACTTCATTTTTTCCATAGTTCAACCAGATTTCAGGCATGATTAATGAATAAAATGAACTAAAATAAATACAGCTTTGCGAATATTTCAGATCTCTTGCAGGGTTTTCTTTTAGCTATTCTAGTGTTGACTCTAATAGTTCCAATTGGAATGAGTGATGCATTTGCAGCTGATTGGTATAGTACCTCATGGGAATATAGAAAAAAGATAGAGATTTCATTGAATAGTGAAATTAGTTCAGATTTATCTAATTTTCCAGTACTAGTATCAGTAATTGATTCAGATTTTATCAAAGCAACAGAGAGTGATGGAACAGACATCATATTTACCGCAAATGATGGGACAACAAGACTTGCACATGAAATAGAGAGATACAATACTTCTACTGGGGAAGTAATTGCATGGGTAAAGATACCAACACTTTCAGCATCAACAGGAACTGACATTTACATTTACTACAAAGGAGTAGTAGAAATTGATGCATCTAGTGTTTGGGATGATAATTACAGATTAGTTTACCATCTAAATCAAACATCAACAGGAACTGAAAACGAGTTTTATGATGTATCAGATAACGCAAATGACGGAACAGGTGGAGGAGAAGGTGATAAAACACAAGATGAAGACAGACGACCAACACGAGCAGAAGGAAAGATTGGATATGGGCAAAGCTTTGATGGTCCAGTACAAAGAAATAGCAAACTTGAAGGAACTGGAGATTTTATTTGGACAGATTCAGTAAATAATTGGCCTGGAAATAATGGCGGTACAAGTGATAATGATGTCACAGTTGAATTTTGGATAAATGTAGACAGTGATCATGACGATGTAGACATGATGGACGTTTTTGGTTACCGTGCAGGTGGACTGCATAACGAATTCACATTATTCAAAGTTGAAAGTCTTAATCAATTTGTAAGAAATGATTCAATACATGATTCATCGGTTGATGCTGCAACATCAGATTGGACACATTTGATGATAGTCTATAATCCTGGAGGTTCAAGTAAGATTTACCAAGATGGTGAATTAGCTGAAGAAGTGTCCGGAACTAGTGGAAATAGAGGACCAAGAGCAAATGGTAACTTTGTGTTAGGTGCAGAAATTGATAGTACAACGCGTGTAAACAATGAGTTAGTAGGCGATATGGATGAATTTAGAATTTCAGATGGTATTCGTTCAGCAGATTGGGCAGCAGCATCCTATGCTACACAAAACAGTCCTAGTACATATCTGACATTAAATTGTGAGGAAAATTCAACAACAAAAAATTGTGATGATCCAGATACAGCAAAAGATCGAAGTGGAGCATGTGGTTTTGACAGAGATTGTACTCCACCAAGAATTACAAACCATGGAGAATCAGAAACTCCTGATGGATTTTCCATAAACAATAATGTTTTTGAAGAAAATCAAGAACTATTCAACAAGAATCCAACCATACAAGGAACTGTTGGAGAACCGGTAACAATCAAGGTCAGAGCATGGGAAAACATGGGAACTGATAAGATTACTTTGGCAATCGCATATCTTGCAATGCACGATGAAAAACCAGATTGGAGAGATTCTACTGCATTTATTGAATATCACATAGCGAAAAATCAAGTAATGTATCAAGATGATGACGATATTTTTCTACTAACAGGTGCATCGTCTGAAAAAGTAGAAGATCCATACGGAGATAATGGAGCTTTAGAATTGTTGGACATTACATTTACCATAATCTTTGCAAAGCCAATGGAGTCATCTCATATTGGAATACAGACTATAGACCACATAACAAACTATGATTTGGTATACTTTGAAAATGCCTTGGAAATTTTACCGAAAGAGATTGTAGAGGTTGAAGAAGTACCTGATGTTGTACCTGAAGAGGTTCCTGAGTCACAACCTAAAGTAATTCCTGAAGAAATACCAGAACCTGAGCCACCAGTAAAAGAACCTGAACCTGAAGTAATGTTAACAGCAACTGATCAGAAAACTGTTCTAGAATTTGTTGATGAGAACATGCCAGCAAAACATTACGTAAAACGATACATCACAGAAACTGAATACAAGGAATGGTTTGATGTAAACTATTCAGAGTACAAGTTCTGGGAGGGAATTGGAATTACACAAGAGAGATTTGATCAAATAGTTCTAGAGATTCAATCAGAACCTAAACCAAAGATGGTACAAACAGGATTTGTGTTAGTTCCTGATGATCAAAAGTCATTACCATTAGTAGAAGAAACGTTTGAGCCTGAACCAGCAGAGTTAGAGCCTGTCAAAGAAGAGAAAAAGGGATTCTTTGACTGGTTGTTTGCACTATTTGGCTAACATATATTGAATACAATTATCTAACCTTCAGTATGGAATTTGCTAAAGAATTTTCAGCATTTCTTTATGAGAAAAAGATCATTAGATTTGGAGATTTCACACTTGCAAGCGGGAAAAAGAGTCCATATTACATTGATTTGAGACTAGTTCCAAGCTTTCCAATTTACTATAGAAAAATGATTAAAGGATTACAAAACTTGATTGCCGAAGACATTGGATTTGAAAACTTTCACTCACTTGTATCAGTTCCAACAGGAGGACTAGTAGTTGCAGCATCACTTGCAACTGAAATTCTAAAACCTCTCATCTATGTTAGAAAACAAGCAAAGGAACATGGAACAGGAAAAGCAGTTGAAGGTGTAATTTGTCACGACATGAAACTGTTAATGATTGAAGATGTTGTTACAAGCGGCGGTTCAGTAATCAACGCAATAAAATCAATCAAAGAAGAAAAGATGGTTGTGACTGATGCGTATGCAGTAGTTGACAGAATGGAAGGAGCAACTGAAGCATTACAAGCAGAAGGCGTAAAACTTCACAGTCTTTTAACAATCAAAGATATTGCTGAAAGTTTGTTTGAGCAAAAATTAATCTCAGAAGATGTACTAAAACAGGTTCAAGATAGAGTAAATTGAGGCAGCTCAGTCAAATGCCTTTACATCATTAATCAGGTATAACTCTGATTCTTCATTGCAGCCAATACAGCTACATCATAGCTGGAATTAAAATTTTAGTGGGCCCGATGGGCTTCGATCCCATGGCTCCTCGGTTATGAGCCGAGTACTCTACTAGGCTGAGTTACGGGCCCTAGGAAAAAATAATTTCAACTTAGTAAAAAGTGTTAGATTAGCAGTAAGACTCGTAACAACTGTCTAACAAGAGATTTTGTGCTGCAACAGATTTTTCGGCCGTTGTTAACATCACTGAATCATCAATTGAAGTATTATTGATAATTTTTTGCCAGGATGCTGCATGTCTAATGTCAGCAGTCATGTGTTCTTCAAAGTATTCTGTTGCATCTTTTGTATCGATACCGTAGAATTCTTTCAATCCTTCTAATTTAGTTTGACTTACTTTAGGAATTTCTTTTTCAAATGCATACATTGCACATGCACCATTATCAAAGGAGTCCATTAGTGAACCTAAATTGGATACTGCCCTATTGGTTTTCTCAAGACCTTCATAGCCTTGTAGTTCGGATTCAGAAATTCCCATAGAACCTGCAAATTTCTCCCATAGAGGAATATGCTCTGATTCTTCTTTCATATTCTGAACTAATTCGTCTTTCATATCAGAAGATGCATCATTTACCATTGGTTCCATGAATTGTGGGACCTGTTTCACTAATTGATAATATTCTTTTGAATAACCTTTGAGTGAATCTAGTTCCAGTTTTCCATCAGACCACATCTCGTAAAATGGATGTTTGAGTAAACTTTTGTCTTCAATGATTTGATCGATTCGTTTGATTAAAGAACCCATGATTGATGTTCTTGAAATTAGGATAAAAAAGCTTGTGATTACAAAAAGTTTTATGGATTAGAAGAGCCGGAATTTTAAGCTCCTGTAGTGTAGTCCGGTCAAGCATTTAGGCCTTTCACGCCTGAGACTCGGGTTCGAATCCCGACGGGAGCATACAATTCTAAAGTTTAATATGTTATTTCAGAAAATTTTGATTAGATAATTTTTGGACCGAAAAAATATAGAAATTAATCCGCTTTTAGAAGTTTACAGCAAGTACATTGAGAAGATAGATTCTGCATTAGACAAAGAGTTGGAACTATACTCTGAATCAGAGTTTTGTGAACCTCTAAAATATGCATTAGAGGGAGGTAAACGAATTAGACCAATCATTACACTTCTGGCAGCCGAATCTGTTGGTCAGATTGATGAAAACGTCTATGCAGGTGCATGTGCAATTGAACTACTCCACACTGAATCAGTCATTCATGACGATATCATAGATAATGAAACTCAGAGAAGACACAAGGATCCATTTCATATCAAATATGGATACAACACAAGTGTTCTAACAGGAGACTTTGTTTTGGGATTAATTCTAAACATTTCATCCAGATTAGACAAAGCAAGAGTTACAAAAGATTTGGCAACAGCTGCAATGCTAATGAGTGAAGGAGAAGTTTTAGAAGGAAAACTAGAAGAAAGTGAAGACGTAACATTTGAAGATTACATCAAGGTAATGGATTACAAAACTGCAACTGCCTTTGAGATGGCAGCAAAATTAGGCGCAGTTATTGGCGGAGGAAGTGAAGAAGAGATTTCAGGATTAGCCGAATATGGAAAAAACATTGGAATTGCATATCAGATTAAAGATGATTTGATGGATTGGAAAAATGAGGACAAATTATTCAATTTACTAGTTAAGAAAAGTTCAGACCCTAGAGTAGTTTTCAACAAGATGGAAGAGTTGTTGAAATCTTATGCAGAAAAAGCATCAGAAAGTCTAAGAAAGATTAGAGATTCTGATTCAAAACACAACTTGGAAGAACTAGTAAGTTTCACAGATTTTAAGGCATAACTGCAGTCATTGAAGGCGTAACCATTTCTGCAAATTGTATGATTGGTTCTGGATAAACACCAATTGTTACCATAAAGATTACAGAGAATATCATTACACCTATAATTGATGCAGGTTCTTTGACACGTTTTTCTGTTTCACCTTCAAAGTACATCTTTCGTATAATCCAACCATAGTATGCTAGAGATAATGCACTGTTCAATACTCCAGCTATTGCAAGCCATGGAGCCCACCATACAACACTTGTTGCATCAATAGCAGAACCAAACAACATAAGCTTACTCCAGAATCCGTTAAGTGGTGGAACACCAGCTAATGCAAGTAATGATATGACAAGACCAAACGCGGTGATTGGCATTTTTCTACCAAGTCCCTTGATTTTATCTAAATGTACAATTCCAAGTGTTGTAACAATTCCTGCTATTGCAATAAATGCTGCACCTTTCATTACAGCATGATTTAGAATGTGGAATAATGATGCCTGTAATCCTAATCCGGTGAACGGCGCAAGTGATATACCAATTAAGATGTAACCTGCATGACCAATACTGGAGTATGCAAGCATTCTTGTGAGATTCTTTTGCATGATTGCTGCAATGTTACCAATTGTCATAGTCATTATGGCAATTACTCCTAGCGCTAATGTCCAGTCAAGATTTAGTGCCGCAGCACCCATAATTACAACTCTTAATGCAGCAGCAAATCCTGCTTTTTTAGTTCCTGCAGCAAGTAATGCGGTGATTGGTGTTGGTGCACCTTCGTATGTATCTGGTAACCACATGTGGAATGGAACAAGTCCCATTTTGAACCCAAATCCAGCAATGAACATACCAATTGCAAGTAAGCCAATCGGAAGCATGTCTGGAGATAGATTTGAAAATCCGTAAATGACATCACCGATGTTTGTAGAACCGGTAATTCCGTATGCAAGTGAGATACCGTATATGATAATTCCAGAAGATAGTGCTCCGAACAAAAAGTACTTGATGGCTGCTTCGTTTGATGATGGATCTTTCTTGTTATATCCTGCAAGGATGTATGTTGGAATACTCATCAACTCCCATGCTACAAATAACATAACCAGGTCTGTTGAAAATGCAATCAAGACCATACCAATACTTGAAAGTAAAATTAATGAGAAGTAAATTGCCGGATTAGATTTATTTCTCATGTAATTGAAAGAACCGGCAACTGCCATTATTGATACAATGAGCATTGCAATTGCAAAGAATGAGCCAAATCCATCATCAACTAAAACATCGCTGGAGAAGATAGCTGCATCTGCAACAGAGTCTGTATAGAATCGGTAAATTACATAACCAAGAGATATGAGTAATGCACCAAATGCAATTAATCCATAGAATGTAGAACTTCCACGTTCTCTTCTTAGAACGTTAATGACAGGAATAATCATGCCAGCAACGCCTAGTATAACCATTAGAATAATTGGAGTAGAAGTTAGTTCGATCATCATAAACACCTATAGTAACAATATCAAGACTACGAAAAGCAGTCCAGCTCCAAATATGTAAAGATAAGATTGTGATACACCGGTTTGTGTTCCTTGAACAACTCTAGCACTCCAACCTACAGCCTTCTCAAATCCGATATTCATTCCAGTATCGATTGCTGTTTGTTCAAAGTATCTCCAGATTCCGCGTGCGGCCCAAAGTGGTGCAACTACAAATCCCCAATAAACAAATGCGTTGAGATACCATCTGTTCAAGAAGAGTTTATGCATTGAGTAAAAGAAGATGTTAGAGTTTACGAATTTGACAGGATCTACCCATCTTCCGATATAGAAGATATATCCAAGTCCAAATCCCGTAGCAAATGCAACTAGTGATGCTCCAAGTGCAACTGGGTTAAGTCCTGAAAGGAATCCAGGTAATACAGATTCTTCTCCGTAATAGTGAGATGATTCGATTCCAAATGAGTGTACAAGATATTCCTCAAATAGATGGTGCAATTCCTCTTCTGCAGATAATCCGATTAATCCAATTCCAATTGTTAATACAGCAAGAATTCCGTATGGAATCCACATTGATTTTGGTGCTTCGTGGATGTGATGACCTTCACTTTCCATCTTTTCAATGTGTTTGCTGTTCTTTCCAAAGAAAACCATTCCAATCATTCTTGTTGTATAGAATGCTGTAATGATTGCAGTCAAAACTGCGATGATGAATAACGGTAATGCCCATTCATTTCCAGATTCATAAACGGTAGCAAAGATTGCATCCTTACTCCAGAATCCTGTTGTAATGAATGGTGCGCCCATTAATCCAAGTCCTGCAGCCCACATGAACGCATACGTCTTTTTCATCTGTTTCTTCAGTCCACCCATGTCTGTCATGAATCTAGAACCTACAACATGCAGTAGAGAACCTGCTGCCATGAAGAGAGATGCTTTGAACATTGCGTGAGATATTAAGTGGAAGAATCCAGCTGTATAGCCATCAACATATTGATGTGATAAACCTGCAACACCAAGGGCTAACATCATGTAACCAATTTGTGAACCAGTTGAGTATGCCAAAACTTTCTTAATTTCGGGGTTGACCATTCCTTGAGTTGCAAGTAATAATGCAGTGATTGCACCAACCCAGGCAACAATTTCAAAGAATTGGTCAGCCAAGATTCCTGCTGCTGCTAATGCAAATACAATTGGTCCAATTCTTGCAACCAAGAAGACACCAGCCTTTACCATTGTTGCTGCATGAATTAATGCAGATACAGCAGTAGGACCGGTCATAGCCTCTAAGAGCCATTCGTTAAGTGGGAATTGTGCAGATTTACCCATTGCACCACCAAATAGTAAAACAAATGCAGGTACTAACAGACCCTGAGCAGACATTTCAACTGCCCAAGCAGTATCACCAACTAGCTCTCTAAAGCCAAAGGTTCCTGCAAACATGAAGAGAAGTAACATTCCTGAAAGCATCATTACATCACCAACTTTGGTCATGATGAAAGCCTTCATTCCGGCATGTGTTGGTGAAAAGTATTCCATTACTCCTAACACAGAACGACCTTCTTGTCCAACATGATCCTTCTTTTTATCACGATACCAAAAGCTGATCAGAGCATATGACGCCAAACCTACTCCTTCCCATCCAAAGAAGACCTGTAATAGATTATCAGATAGTATGATGAGTTGCATGGAACCGATGAAGAACATCATCCAGAACCAGAATCTTGTAATATCTTTGTCTCCTTTCATGTAACCTGTACTGTAACACATGATAAGGAAGGAAATCCATCCTACGACATTTGACATGATAACTGAGAGAGGATCTGCAAGAACACCTGCTTTGAGACCGATAGCATCAATCCACATAATTTGGTGATGAATCTCATGTGCACCAAGTGCCATTGGGAATAATGTTGCAGCAGAGATTGCACTCATTGCTGCAAATGCAACAGCAACTCTACCAGTAGTTAATTTTGAAAATTTACCAACTGCTGGAATTATCATGGCTGCTGCAAATGGAAGTATCCAGATTAACCAGACGTTTAATTCACTTACAGGAATTCCAAAGAAATCGTATGCCATAGTCTAAACCCCCATTACTCCCTGCATGTAAGGCATAATCTTTCCAAGGAACACGTCAGGATAAATTCCGACAACAATAGTAAAGCCGGCAAGAACCATCATCGGTGCCAACATGTACCAACTTCCTTCTTTGACATTTTGTAAATTCTCAGGTAATTTTCCAAAGAATACTCGTTTGAGCATCCATAGAATGTACGACATTGTTAATGCAGTAGCAATTAATCCTAATGCAAACATGAGACTTCGTATATCGTTTCCTTCTGAAACTGCTGTTTCTAATGCACCATAGAAGACCATCCATTCTCCCATGAATCCACTTGTTGGTGGAATTCCCATTATTGTTAAACCGCCAATTACTGCACAGACTGCGGTGATTGGCATTTTGCTTGCAAGTCCACCGAGTTTCTTGAAACTTCTTGTTCCTACTTGAACGATAATTACACCTGCGGTCATGAACAAGAGTCCTTTACCTAAACCGTGAGAGATGTACATCATTTCAGCACCGGCAAGACCGTATGTTGAAAATGAACCAATGGCAAATAGAAGATAACCCATCTGACTTATACTAGAATATGCAAGCATTCGTTTGAAATCGTCTTGCATGAGCGCCATGGCGCCACCATAGAACATTGTAACAACACCCCAGATGTTTAGCATGATGGAAATGTCGCCGTATGTCTGCGGCAGGAACTCTACAATTAATCTGAATAATCCATATGCACCAATTCCGATCATTGCAGGAGAAAGTAACGCACTGATTGGCGTTGGTGCCGCACCGTGCGCATAAGGCAGCCAAACGTGGAAGACAAATGCTGCAAGTTTTACACCTAATCCTAGGATAATAGCAACAGCTGAAACCACAAGTATGTCTGGGTCAATTTCAGCTTCTACAATATCTACAAAGTCAAAGCTTCCAACACTTAGACCGATTGCCAAGAAACCAAGTAATAGAACAACGGCTCCAACATGGGTCCAAAACAAGAACTGTAAAGCAATTCTGCGTCTATTTCCGTCTCCGTAAAAGGCAACTAAGAAAAATGATGGTATAAGCATGACTTCGAAAAATATGTAAAATTCAATTAGGTTTGTAGATAAGACGGTTCCAAGCATTCCCATTGCAAATACCAAAAACATTGCAAAGTAGAGACCAGATTGTCGGTTGACATATGTCTTTAATGCGGCAGAATCAACTACTGCAGTTGTTTGACCATCAGTAGTTGTGTTTTGATGATAGTGTTCTTTGAATAATTCTTCAAATTTGTGAACCATGTATGGTTTTGAATACAAAGCAAGAACTGTACACAATACGTAGATGATGATTGCAAATGGTGTTGCAAGTCCATCAAGTAAGAAACCAAATTCTCCAAACATTGTAGTCCATGGATAATGTTCTTCGTATGTTCCTCCAAGTGATGCATTAATCAGTATTACAGTGCAGTAAAGAAGTAAACCGAAGGTAAACCAGGTTGCAAGATTAGGACCGTAGTTTCTTCCAATTATGTAAGCAACTGGAGACAGTAACAGTGGTAAAAATACCGCCTGTAGAAGAACAAATTCCATTATCCTTTCAAGCTCCTAAAGTCTGCAATATCGACATTTTTGTACATACGATATGCTACAATGATTAATGCAAGTCCTACTGCAACTTCTGCTGCAGCAATTGCAATTGAGAATAATGCAAGTGTTTGTCCACCACTGTGTGGCATAAATCTAGCAAATGCAACAAGATTAAGATTTGCTGCATTAACAATAATTTCAACTGCAAATAACATTCGAATTGCGTTTCGTTTTACCGCTAAACCGTAAATTCCGATACCCAATAAGGCAATGGATACCAATACAAATTCAATTAACTCATTGCTCATTTTCTATTGTATCCTCTCTTCTTGCTAAGACTAATGCGCCCATGACAGAGCCTGCTAAAATTAAAGCCATCAAGATTAATGCAGGCCAGTAATATGTGAGAAAGTCACCACCAATTTCTCTAAAGTCAACAGGGTCAGAGTCAGTAGTTATTGTTTTAATTCCAGAGTCCATAATGATTGCACCTAGTGCAAGAATTGTAATCAACATTAAACCAATTCCAGCAAATTTTCTTTTCGGGTCTTCAATTTTTTTGAATATTAGTTCTCGTTTCACGAGCATTACAGTAAATAAGATAAGAACGGCAATTGAGCCAACGTAAACTGCCAATTGGAACATGGCAACAAATGGAGAATCTAACATTACATAGAAACCTGCAACACCGCCGAGGGTTCCCATTAAAGCAATTGAACCGTAAACAAGTGAACGCATTTCAAGTGCTGCGATTGCAGAGCCGATTGTTAATACAGAAATAGCTAAGAACAGAGCATCAGCCATGTCTGGCGCCCCGTTTATCGATAATGAGCTCTGAATCCTGCTGAACTTGTGGTTTCACTTGTAGTTGTGCAGGTGTGTAGATCAAGCCTTCCTTAGTAAATGATGATAGTTCGTAGTCATTTGACATGTATAATGCATAAAATGGACATGCGTCAACACACAATCCACAAAAGACACATTTTCCGTAGTCAATTTGTGGCATGATTGATTTTGCATTTTGTCCCCACTTGTCTGGAACTTTGACCATTCCAATTGCTTCAGCGACGCCTTCACATGCAATAGAACATAGTTGGCATCCAGTACAATGATCATGAAATAGCATATGTCTTCCTTTTAGTCCTGCAATAGCAACACCAGATGAAGGATCAAACTGATATCCATCTCCAACAAATTTCAATTTTTGTTCAGGATATCTTAAAGTGAAACGTTTTACGGCTAAGTGTTTAACTCCAGAGTTTAATGCTTTGATAATTCCAGTTGCTGTTCCCATTACAATATTCCTCCAGGTCCAAGTACTCCAGCGTACACCAATCCGAGTGCAATAAAGATGTTAACGAAGGATAAACCAATTAGTTTGTACCAACCAATGTGTAACAACATATCAAGTCTAATTCTTGGGAAAACACCCCTTGGTAGTAAGATAAAGAAAATTACTCCAACCGTTTTTAGTACAAACCAGAACACTCCACTGATTAATAGCTGCCCGCTTGTATACTGCAGTTCACCCTGCTGCTGCTTCACCCATTCATTAGGATCTGCATCAAAAATAGGCAAACCAGGAGCAAAAACTGTTAGTACAGGATCACCAGCATAGTTTGGAATTGGTGTTCCTTTCGTAATTAATTCAGTGTCTAATGGAGGCCAGAATACTGGACCGGTCCATCCACCTAAGAAAATTATTACAAATAATGCTGCAAATGCATATAATTTGAGATATGAACCCAATTGAACTAATCCATACATCATTCCAGAAAATTCTGTTAACCATCCAGCAACAATTTCACTTTCTGCTTCTGGAAGATCAAATGGAATTCTTTCTAGTTCAGCTAACATTGTAGTAAAGAAAACAATTGCGCCAATTGGCATGAATATAATCCACGGGAAGCTACTTTGTGATTCAACAATTTCACTGAGGTTTAACGTACCAGTTAAGATTACAACACCAAGAAGAGATAAGATTAGAGGAATTTCAAATGATACCATTTGATGTAATGCACGAATTCCACCAATGAACGGGAACTTGCTGTTAGCAGACCATGCAGAAAGAATTGTAATGATTGGGAAAAATCCAATTACAGCAAAAACTGCAAGTAGACCAACATCCAAATCTGCAACAACCCAACCACCAGGTGCAACAGGAATTAATGCAACAAATGCTGCAGCTGTGCCAACAAACAATACCGGTGCTGCCCAGAATAATGGTTTGTCAGCTTTTGCAGGGATGATAATTTCTTTTGAGATAAGTTTCAAGCCATCTCCTGCTAGTTGCAAGATACCTTCGACTTTACCACAATAAAATGGACCTACACGAAGTTGGAGTTTTGCCAACATTTTTCTTTCAACAAAAATAGTTCCAGCCGCTATGAGTGCTGCAAAACCAAATCCAGGAAATGCTACAATTCTAAATAAATCAGAGTAAATGAGAGCTTTAATCAGTGGAATCTGCATTGTCGGGTTAAACAGCCATGTAAATGCCAAGAAAGCAGTTAGGAGCTCACCGTCAATTACTGGTAAGTCCATGTAGAACAGTACAATTTGGATTGCAGGAATTCCTGCAAGTGTTACAATTGTTAAAATCCAAAATGCATTATCAAAAATTCCTTTAAGGAAATATCCAAGACGGAATTTTGGTGCAATAACAGACATTTATCGGTCAGCCTCCACAGGCCAATAGTTTAGACTCCAGTAAACTGCTGGCATGTTTCCAAGTTTTTCGCCCTTTAGCAAGTATGGTAATGCAATTAAATTTCTAAAAGAACCAACGCTAAGTTTTAGACGATATGGTTCAGGTTTTTCTTTTGAAATAATATAACAACCTGCTGCACCTCTTCCGCTTTCAACTCTACGATAAACTTCACCTAACTTTCCTTTTGGATTTGGTTTGAGTTTTGTTCTAATTGAACCAGACTTTGGCATTTTCTCTAATGCTTGTCTAATGATGTTACAGCTCTCCAACATGTCAAGCCATGGAACTTTTGAGCGTGCATATGAATCACCTGCTTTTAGTACATTGGTATGAACATCAAGCTCATCATAGACATCATATGGTTCTTTGACTCGAACATCATAATCAACACCACTTGCACGTAGAACAGAACCAGTTGTTCCTAAACGAATTGCATCTTCTCTAGACAATACACCGGTGTCTTCTGTTCTTGCTTTTAGAATTGGGTTATCATAAAAGATGTCAGCATATTCTTTGATACGTTTTTCAAAGTAGTTTACTTGACGAAGGCATACATCTTCAAAGTTTGCAGGTACATCGTTTCTGACACCACCTGGAATAAAGTATGCATGTGTAACTCTTGCACCTGTAATTTTTTCCATTAAATCAATTAAGAGTTCTCTATCTCCTGCAGGCCACATGAACATCGTAGAGTGTCCAAGAAATATTCCATAGATTGCAAGCCAGTATTGAATATAGATACATCTGTTTAGCTCTGCTGCAATAACACGAACATATTTTGCTCGTTCTGAAACTTCAATTCCTACCAATTCTTCAACTCCTAAGACGTATGGATACAAAATATTACAAGAATCATGAATTACTGGTCTTTCTAAGTGAGGTATGTTTGTGATGTAATTTCTTGCTTCAGCCATTTTTTCTTCGCCACGATGAACGTAACCAGGATCAGGATCTGCATCAACAATGTAATCACCATCAATTTTTACAATTATTCTCATATGTCCAGAACCAGGATGCTGTGGACCAACATTGAGAGTCATTATTCGGTCGTCTACTTTGTCAACTTGTAGACCCGGCGGCATTTGTTTTGTTGGTATTACTTCAGTCATTTTATCTTCCTTTATTCATAAAGTCCTTTCTTAGTGGAGGTAAATCAGCCCAATCTTCAGGCAGTAGTAAACGTCGATTATCAGGATGGCCTTCAAAGTATACGCCAAGCATTTCAAACACTTCACGCTCATGAAATTCAACACTGTAAAACATATCTCGTAAACTTGGTAATTTTGTAGAATCACTTCCTGGATTTGGTGTTTCTTCGCGTGGAGCTCTAGTTGCAAGTGCTAAAACTTGTTTTGAATATTCAGGATCTGTGTAGGAACCTAAGTGATAAGTTACGCCAATCTCTTTGTCTTGAGGATAATCAACACCAGAAACAGATTCTGCGTGATCAAAAGGAGTGTTATCTTTGATAAATTTTGCAACATCAATGATTTTTTCTTTTTTAACATTCAATCGAGTTCTATTTTCTTGAATGTATTCTACTTCGACATCATCAGAAAATTGATTTGCAATTTGATCAACATAAGATTTTTCAAAAGCAGGAACTGTATCTTCGACTTTTTCAGGAGCTGTTTCTTTTTTAGTATCTTTTGGAGGTTCTTCTTTTTCAGTTGTACTCATAATTTTTTACCTATCTAGCCTTCATCCTTTTGATTTTTTCTTGCAACAACATGCATCCTTGAATCAAGGTTTCAGGTCTAGGAGGGCAACCAGGAACATAAACATCAACTGGAAGAATTCCGTCGATACCAGGCAACACATTGTATGAATCAAAGTACAGACCGCCAGTAATTGCACATGCACCCATGGCAATTACATATTTTGGTTCTGGCATTTGATCATAGACTAATCTTAGTCGTGGTGCCATTTTTCTTGTGATTGTTCCTTGTACTACGACAAGATCACACTGTCGTAATGATCCAAAAGCTTCGATGATACCGAATCTTTCTACGTCGTATCTTGGACTTGACGCTGCTCCAAACTCAACACTACAACATGCTGTTTCAATGTGTACTGGCCACAAAGACCACATTCGACCCCAATTGATTGCCATTCCTAATGGTTGATCAACTGCTTTGTATAGAATGTCGCCAAGTTTTCCAACAAACACATTTGCATTTTGTGGTGTTATGAGTTCTTTTAACAACTTAGTCCCTCACCTTGATTGTTGTAACTAGTATATAGAATTACCATATGTCTTTCCTCTTTGATTGATATAATGCGAATGCCATTGCAGCAAACATAATTCCTAAGAAGGCAATAATTGGTAAAGTCGCAGTTCGTGGAAGGTCTAATAGAGAGCTACCCCAAGCATACAAGAAAATTGCCATAACATCAAAAATGACAAACATTAGAACATATGCATAATACTGCATCATGAAATGAGTACGACCAGCGCCGGATGGGACTTGGCCACATTCCATAGGAAGCGTTTTGACGGGATTTGGTTGTTTTTTGTTTTCAGGTGAAAGCATCCTTGATACCAATAGAGCAGGTGCCATTGCGGCACAGGCAAAACCAAACATTAGTAATACATTACTATATGATGCTACACTCTCGCCAACCAAGTTAAACCGACTCCCTTCGGTCAAAATATAAAGCTATAGAGAAATTTTTCGATCAAAATTTGATTTTTGCCAAGTCCTGTAAATTGATATACAACAAAAAATGAGGATTTCTATGGCAGTTAATGTTGGAGATCAAGCACCAAAATTTGAACTTGTGGATGGAGATCTAAAATTTAGATCCTTAGATGAGTTTAAAGGCAAAAAAGTAGTCTTATCATTTTTTGTTGCAGCAAGTTCCCCTGTTTGTGAAGTTGAACTTTGTAAATTCAGAGATTCACTGAATGACATATCAGAGTTAGGAGCACAAGTAATTGCAATTAGTAATGATGGACCATTTGCAAACAAGGCATTTGCAGAGAAAAATAATTACAATTTCCCAGTATTAGGGGACTATACAAGCCAAACAATCAAGGATTATGATATTTTATTGAAAGATTTGTTGCACGTAAAAGATTACAATGCAGCAAAACGTTCTGTCTTCATCTTAGATGAAGAACACAAAGTAATTTGGAAATGGGTTTCTGAGGATCCATTAAAAGAACCAGACTACAATGAAATTATGAATGTGTTAAAGTAAAACTAATTATTCTATATCTGCAATTACATCATTTTTGTTAACAGAGTTACCTTCTTTGATTTTGATACCTTTGACTATACCATCTTTTTGTGCTTTAACAGCAACTTGCATCTTCATTGATTCTAAGGTACAAACTGTATCACCTTTCTTTACTTCAGCACCATCTTCAACATCAATTGATACAACTTTTCCTGGAATTTGACTACGTAGAGTAGATTGACCAGCACTAGAATCACTGCCACCAGAGTTTTTGAAAACAATATCATCAAGATGTGAGTTCATGTTTACAGACATCGATGAACCATCTACAATGAAATTCATCTCAGAAGTTTGACTATCAACATATCTCACTGAATGAAATTCATTGTTTAAAACAAATTCCATAACATTTGAATCTGTGTGAAGAATTTTTACTACATATTCATTATCTTTAATCTTAATTTTGTATTCATCTTTGGATAATTTCTCTAAGATTTCACCATCTACAACTTCATCACTATCTTGAACTTTGTACTTCATTTTTACATTATACCTCTCTCTACCCATGTAGAGATTCCATCTGTGTCACCAGAGTTCTGAGATTTTACTTTACTTTTATAGAATTCAGAGTGCATGATTGCCGATGCAATAGCAGGAATTTGTTTTTCTTTTCTATCTTGAATTAGGTCTTTTTCTAATTTTTCAATCATATCATATCTCTTTAAGAAATCAGTTGATAGTTGACCGTTCTTGTATTCTTCAGAGTTTAGAATAGTTTTGTATAATGGAATTGAAGTTTCTACACCTTGAATGTCAAAGTCATTTAGAGCATTTAGCATTTTTACTCTTGATTCATCAAATGTTGGTCCCCAAGTACAGAGTTTTGCCATCAAAGAATCATAAAATGGAGATACAGTACAACCAGGATACAAGTATGTGTCACATCTAACATTTGGTCCTGAAGGTATTGTAACATATGGAACGGGACCAGTTGATGGTGCAAAGTCTAAGAAAGTATCTTCTGCGTTAATTCTACATTCAATAGCATATCCATTCATCTTTAGATCACTTTGTTTGAATGGTAATGTTTCTCCATTTGCAATATCTAGTTGAAGTTTTACAAAGTCTAATCCAGATACCATTTCAGAAATTGGATGTTCTACCTGTAATCTTGCATTAATTTCTATAAAATAAAATTCTCCATTATCTGCTCTCAAAAATTCTGCTGTACCCAAATTAGTATAATCAACTGCTTCTGCGGCTTTTACAACTAATTCGCCAATTTCCTCTCTTTTTGCTTGATCAACTATAGGAGAAGGAGTTTGTTCAATTAGTTTTTGGTTTCTTCGTTGAATAGAACATTCTCTTTCAAAGAGATGTACTGCATTACCATGCTTATCTCTACACATCTGATATTCAATGTGTCTTGTTTTTTCTAAGAACTTTTCAACAATTATTGCAGATTTTCCAACGGCAGCTATAGATTCAGAGGTAACTGTATCAAAGCCATCTTGTAATTCTTTATCATTAGTAACTAATCTAATTCCACGACCTCCTCCACCATAAACGGATTTCAAAAGTACAGGATAACCAATTTCATTTGCAATTTTTTCTGCTTGTTGTGCATCATCTACTATTCCCGGGCTTCCAGGTACAGTTGGGACGTCAGCTTTTAGCATTGCTGCTTTACAACGCATTTTATCTCCACAAAGATTCATTGAATCTGCAGAAGGTCCAATAAAGTTGATGTTGTTCTTTTCACATAATCGTGCAAAGTCATCATTTTCTGAAAGGAATCCATAACCAGGATGTATGGCATCTGTACCAGAAGATAACATTACTTCGAGAATTTTTTCTTGATTAAGATAGCTCTTTGCAGGTGCAGCCTCACCTATGTAATATGACTCGTCAGCAGTTTTTACATGAAGGGAGTTTACATCCTCATCTGAATATACTGCTACAGTCTTAATTCCCAAAGTCTTACATGTTTTCATTACACGAAGGGCAATTTCTCCTCTGTTTGCAATTAGTACTTTCTCAATCATATTTAATCACAGGTTGATATTTCCATGTTTTCTAGGAAGTTGTTTATCACGTTTGTTACTCAACATCTCAAGAGCCTTAATCAGCATTGGACGTGTCTCTGCTGGATCAATAACGGTATCAACTGTACCATTTGATGCAGCAACGTAAGGATTTGCAAATTTTTCAGTAAATTCATCTTTTAGTTTCTTTAGTAATTCTTCAGGATTATCAGCATTGGCCAAGTCTTTTCTATTCATGATTTTGACAGCACCTTCTGAACCAAGTACAGCAATTTGTGCAGTTGGCCATGCATAGTTAACATCAGTTCTTAGATTTTTACTTCCCATTGCAATGTATGCACCACCATATGCTTTACCAATTACAATAGTAATTTTTGGAACGGTTGCTTCACAATATGCGTATAGTAGTTTACTTCCATGTCTAATTATTCCATTATGTTCTTGGTTTGAACCCGGCATGTAACCAGGAGTGTCAACAAGAGTAATAATTGGAATTCCATAACAATCACAGAAGCGAATGAATCTTGCTGCTTTGTTTGATGAATCAATATCTAATGCGCCTGCCAAAAACATTGGTTGATTAGCAACAATGCCTACTGTTTTTCCATTCATTCTTCCAAATCCAACTACTACGTTTTGTGCAAACAGTTCATGAATTTCAAAAAATTTGTTGTCATCTAAAATTGAATAAATAATTTCTTTCATGTCATAAGGTTTTAGTGAATCTTCTGGAACAATGTTTATCAAATTATTATCTAATCGATTTGGATCATCAGATGTTTTTATTGAAGGAGGTGCTTCAGAATTATTTTGTGGGATATAAGATAGAAGAGATTTGATGTAATCCATGCATTGGTATTCATTTTGTGCAACAAAATGTGCTACTCCACTTTTTGTTCCATGCGTCATTGCTCCGCCTAAATCTTCAAATGAAATTTCTTCACCGAGAACAGTTTTTACAACTTCAGGTCCAGTAACATACATTGTTCCTGCTTTTTCTACCATGATAACAAAATCAGTCATTGCTGGAGAGTAAACAGCGCCACCTGCAGAAGGTCCAATACTTGCAGTAATTTGTGGAACTACACCAGATGCGAGTTCGTTATGATAAAAGATATCAGCAAAACCATCTAAACTTAGAATTCCTTCTTGAATTCTTGCACCACCAGAATCTGCAATTCCAATGATTGGACATCCATTTCTTACTGCATGATCCATAAGTTTGGTAATTTTTTTAGCTCCCATCTGGCTTAATGTGCCGCCAAGAACTGTAAAGTCGTAAGCAAATACATAGACCTGTCTTCCATTAACGTTTCCATAACCACCTACAACACCATCAGTGAAAAATTTCTTTTTTTGCATGTCATATTCGTGATAATGATGAGTAACCATAGCGTCAATTTCAACAAAAGATCCATCATCACAAAGTAGATCAATTCTCTCTCTAGCAGTTAATTTGCCTTTGTCGTGCTGAGCCTTGATTCTATCTTGGCCACCTCCTTGAACAGAAGTTTTTTTGTTATTCAGATATTCATTAATTTTATCAGAATGCATGCCCGAATTTTCCGCATCAGATATCATATATTAATTTAAGTCAAGAAAACAAAAATTACTAATTTTTTAGATTTAATAAAGAAAATTTCTTTTTTAAGGATTTTTGATAAGTTTCATAAGTATTTCCCAGTTCTTCACATTTTTTACATATACATAATTGAGAAACAACTGAACGATCACAGTCATCTTGGAATTCACATTGAGAACAACCTGCTGAATCATCACAAATAATGCATTTGAGATCCTCAGTTTCAACGCATTTTTCATGTTTTACGCCAAGACCCTTAGACCATAAGCCAATTTCATTGACATTGATTTTTTCATTGCATACAATGCAAGTACCCTCAAACTTCATTGCAATTTTTCTCCAGCTCATTTTAACAATTCAATCTCCTTTTCAAGTAATTCCTCATACGTATCTTCAAATTCTAATTCGATGGAATTATTTTCTTTTAATGTTAAAATGACTGGGAAAAAGAATGTAGCAAATGTACTGTTTGATATGTGAAGTTTTTTAGAAAGAGTAGTTGCAATTGCTTTAATCTTTGCACCATCCCATCGTAATCGATTCAATAATGGCCAGGATAAATTGTATTGAGTGTATCTAGCTGAAGAATCTTTTTCATAAAGAGAAAGTAAGATGGAATCAAGATATCTAAGTAATCTCCAGTTTTGTGTTTTCATTATCTTTCCATAAAGCATATCTGCTTCAGAAATTATTTCTAATGCTTTAGACATTTTTTCTGATGATAAATTACTTGTAATAATACTTGAGTAAAATGCATTAATTTTTTCTCTAGGATCAATTCGTAAAGAAAATAAAACTATTCTTGCTTCTTCAAGTGATTGAGATTTGAAAAATGCATTTAATCCATCTTCTATGTTTAGAGATTCAAATGATTTTTCAGTGTTAGGTTCAAATCCAGTAACTAGTGCTTGTGCAGAATTTATCATTGAACGAATATCACCTTTTGAATCGGTGATTAATTTTATCAATCTACCAGGATTGATCTTTGCATTTTCTTTTTCTAAGATCATATTAAGATACAATTTTAGAAATCGAGGTGAAAGAGGACTAAGCTGCAAAGTTTTAACAACTTTTTTGATCTTTTTCATTTTATCAGTTGAATCATAATTTCCTGCAAGTACAATTGGGACAGTTGGTTCTTTTAAGATGTTGATTAATGCTTCAACGCCACCATAATCAGAACGACCATGAATTCCATCTACTTCATCAATGAATATCATTGGTTCACCAAGTACAGTTTGGTTTCCAAGAACTGGAGTTAGTATTTCTTGAATATTTTTTTTATTTCTAACATCACTGGCATTAAGACTAATCATATCATAACCAAACTGTTTTCCTGCAAGAAAACATAATGTTGTTTTTCCAATTCCAGGAGGGCCAACTAACAATAATGGTTTAGTACCCTTTTTCCATTTTCCAAACCATTCAACAAATTGTTTTCTGACATCCTCATTTCCAACCATATCAAAAATATTTTGAGGTCGATATTTTTCTGACCACATCATTTGTATCACTTAGTAGGAAGGTTTTGAGTCAAATCTGACCAGATATTTGCCTCTTGAAGTTTTTTGTACCAAAATAAGTTATAATGTTCAACGGTCAAGAATAAAAATTCTAAGAATTTTCGATGTGAGAAACTATCTGGGAGTTTTTCAAGAGCAGCTTGTGCATCATTTAGATATGATTTACTATGATTCATAGTTTCTTCAAATCCATCTTTTACGTCATTCATTTTTAGAGAATAGAAAAGTGGCCACGATGGAATTTTTGCTGCTTTGTCTCTAATACTATCTTCAATTTCATTTCCACACCCAACAGATTCTGCAGCTTTTGCCATTCCAGTGTAAAATATCTCAGCTAAAGGTGCACGGTTTAATGCCATGTTTCTACCAGCTGTGCCCATGACAGAACGATATTTTTTGTAACTTTCAATTAACTCTTCTTCTGTAATAGATGCGGGTTTATCTTTTAATTTTGTATCAAGGTATTGGCCAATTCTTGCTTGTTTGAATCCTTCTTCAAATTCTTTTAAAACATCTTCTCCGCCTTTTGAAATTTTTTCTCTTGCAAGTTTTAGTATATACGGATTCATTAGTTTGTAATCATCTAGATATTCCAAATCTTCATCTTTGTCAACAATTCTATCCATAGGTTCACTAAGATCTATGGCAATTATGTGACCATCTACAATGTCTTCTCGCATGTTGGTACTTGGATCATCTTTAAAATAATCAGTTGATGCATCAAAAAGACCATTAAAAACAGGAAAAGTCATTTTGACAAAATTTGAGTTTAAGATTCTAAGAACTCGGTCATGCAAAGTATCAAAGTCTCCTAGTTTTGCTTTGATAGGATCAATTTCAGAAGCATTGAGAATAATTTCTGTTGAACCAACCTCTTCAGCAAATTTTTGTTGTGTTGTATTAGGAGATTCATCAGAATTAATTTGATCAAATAGATTTTTTGCAAATCTTTTAGCAAATTCCGGAAATGTGTTTTCTGCTTCTTCTTTATACTGGTTAAATTGTTTGAAACCTTTTGATTTGAATAAACCTTGTTTGATAATTTGTTTTCCAGGTTTAGTTCCCATCAAAGCACTTTTACTAAAAATTGATTCGTCTTTTCCACTCACAAAATATTACTAACAAATTGCTATTTATGCCTTCAAAGATCTAATTACATTCGTCTAAACTCTGCAGCGCCTTTTTCTGTTATTCTTAGTTGTATAGATTTTCCAAAAGGACCAGTTTTTTCAACAGGTTGCATGAGACCTTTTTTCTCAAGATCCTGAAGAATTGTATCTAGATTATTTGTTGATAGATTTCCTTTTTTCTGAATTTCTTCAAATTTTGTTATATTTGTCAACAATAAACCAAGAACAATTTTTTCTTTAGGCCAGTTTTTTGTTGAAAACTCTTCTCTACGTGGAGATTCTTGGAAATTATCAGATGATGAAGATTCTCGAAAAGTGTCAGGAGATGATGATTCTTGGAAAAAATTTCCACGAGGACTTTCAGGACGAGCAGATATGTTTTCTTTAAGTCCAGCACGTCTCAGTAATCTAGGAACTATTCTAGCAAGTGGTATTATTAGAAATATGAGTAAATAGATCCAAGAGTAATTTTCTTCCATATTATATCACTATGATTCGAAAGTAATAATGTATGTGTTAGGTTTCTATTGTGGTTGTGAGAAAACACGATATTCACCTATCGTGGAGTTACATTTTTGGCATATGTATTGACCCCTCTCAATTAAGATTAATCCATTAGCAACTTCTTCATTTGGTTTTTCTTCTATCTGAAAACCAGTTGGTCCATCAAACTCAGAATTACATGCTTTACAGAAGTGCTTCAACATTTTTGTAGGATCCAATTTTTCAAGTGATGCTAAGAAATGTTTGTCTATGTTAGGTACAAGTTTTGATTTTGAAACTTCTTCATCAGTAAGTTCGGCATTAACCCAACCACCTGAACCTTGTAGTTCTATTGCTGTCATAATTGTTTAATTTTAAGCATGAATAAAGAGGTTTTCCAAATATTATTCAATTAAATTATACACAAATTTGTATACGATAATGGAAACAAACGAGATTCTCAAAGAAGCATCAAGAAGAATTTTTGAGGCTGTAAAAGATATGGCAGGTACAGAAAAGGCTGCAGGGGATTTCGGAAGAGGTGCAGGAGGGGATATTTCTAGAAATATCGACATTACTGCAGAAAACACGGTTTTAGATTATCTAAAAGAGATTAATTTTGAATGTGTAGTACTAGGAGAAGAGTGCGGTCGCGTAGAACTGTCAGATAATCCAAAAGGATTCATAATCATGGATGCAATTGACGGCTCTGCAAATGCGGTCAGAGGCGTACCATTTTTTTGTTCATCATTAGCATTTGCAACAGAAAATAGACTCAGTTCCATAACAGATGGGGTGATTACAAATCTTTCAACAGGCCAGATGTATCATTCTACAAAGGGAAATGGTGCATTTCTTGATGATAAGCAAATTTCAGTTCACAAAGATGTACCATTATACAAAATTGTGGGAGTAAATACTTCAGGAGCATCACAAGAAATAATGAAAAAGTTGCAACCTGTTTTTGAGCATCACAGTCATACTAGACATTTTGGAGCAAATGCTTTGGAAATGGCAATGTTTGCACAAGGTTTGATGGATGTTTTTATTGATTTAAGAGATAAGATTAGAATTCAAGATATTGCAGCAGGTTACATCATTGTCAAAGAAGCAGGAGGTTTACTTCTTGATTCAAAATTTAATTCTCTTGATGCAGATTTGAGTTATGATACAAGAGTATCTTTTATCGCAGCTGCTAATCAAGAAATTTTAGATGAGATACTTCCAAGAAAAGAATAATTTTATCCGTATGATTCGTATTTGACTTCAAATGTTCCATCTTCATGTGGATTATCTCTATTGACAAATCCTCTATCAGCAACATATTCCATTACACCATCAATAGTTCCTTGATAACCACAAATGTAAATTCTAGTGTTTTCTGGAGTTACTTTTTCTCCAACTAGTTCATCTAGTGGAGAGACGCCTTGTGCATTTTCTTTGAAAAATGATTCAACTCTTCCTACTTGACCATTCCATGATCTATTGTATTGTTCTTTTGGTCTACTGATTGCAGCTCTGTACAAAAAGTTCCATTTATCTACTCCTCTCTCTTTACTTTCATTTTCAAAGTCAGTAAGAAGACGTTTGTAACTTAGTTCGTCAACATAACTTGCACCATGTAAAACTACAAGTTGTCTTTTATCATTTGTATCACGAAAATGATGTGCAAAAGCAATGAATGGTGCAAGACCAGTTCCACCACCTACACAAACAACTCTTCTGTTGTCTGGTTCTCCGTTACGATATTTGTCTTCAATTATCAAGTCGTCACCTGTTGGATCACCAAGTAATACTTCATCACCAACACTAAGATAGAATAATTCAGTGGTTACACGACCAGGTAGTGGTTTTCTTACCCATCGAATTACAAATTCAAAATAATCTCTATTTTCAGCATGTGATGCAATTGAATATGCACGTTTCACAATTTTATTTTCTGCACGTACTGGCAATCCAATAGTTAGAAATTGTCCAGTTTTGTATTTTGGCATACCGTTTTCCGGTACTAGACGAATAACAACTAGATCTTCTTTTAATAATTCAGTATAGATGATCTTTGCTTTTGTATCAGCCATGTGAAGGAAGTTTCTTGATTTGGATAAATGTATTTCTCTTCAAAAGTTGACAGTATTACTTATATTTAGAAAATTATCCAGCCAAAATTAGTAAGATGGCAAAAATTACATGCAGAGACTACGGATTTGAATGTCATTATGAAATAGAAGGCGAAGTAGAAAACGTGATCGATGAATATAGAAAACATAGTACTGAAGAACATGGCATTGAATATTCACCTGAAGCACTAACTCAAGTAATTTTAAGACAACAAGGTTAATTTTAAAAAAATTATGCTCTTTTCATTGAAGCAGATAAAACAGGTAATTCTTTGTCAATGATTTTCTCAACAGCGGGTACAATTCCTGCTCTTAATCTTGCATTTTCTTCATAAATTTCTGCAACTTGATCTCTGAATAGTAATTTTATTCGAGGCAATTCCATAATTGTTTCTTCTACAGCTCTTGGCTCAGAGATATCTAAAATTAAAGTTCCTTTTTTCTTTTCTTTCATAACAAGTTTGATTGTTTCAAGATCAATCAAGAAGTAATCAGCAGTAGTTGCAACTATAATGATATCAAATTTATCAAATCCGGTAAGTACATCAGCAAATTCTAGTGGAGTGCCACACAATAGTTGTGAGAAATTGGCAGCACGTTCCATGTCTTTACTAGTAACTGAAAATGAGATTTCTTTTTGCCCCAATGTTTTTGCAACCATAGCGGCAGATTCGCCGGTTCCAATGAGTAAAACCTTCTTTTTTGCATCCAAGCCAACTTTTTCTTCTATCAAGTTTAATGCAACATCACCTAATGATAGAACTTCTTTACTTATTTCAGTTGAACCTCTAATAGAATTAGCAAGTCGAATTATACTGTCAAATAATTTATTAAGAATTTTACCAGATGCGCCAGATTTTTTAGCATTTTCTATTGATTTTTTAATTTCGTCAAAAACTTCTTCTTTTCCAACAACTATAGAATCTAATCCACAAGCTAATCTTAAAAGATGGAGATAGACATCATCGTCTTTAAAAACTTCAAGAGTTTGATCAAAATGATCAATATCAATTTGTTCAATGTTAGAATTTTCTTGCCATGTTTCTTTCATCTGATTAATTATCAAACCTTTTCCTTCAGGTCTTCGAGCATCTGTTGAATCATCTGTTTCAAGATTACTAACGGTGAAAATTTCAACTCTACTTGATGTTTGTATGATAATACATTCTTCAACACCAGGTATTTTTTTAAAAGCATCTGTTGCAGCAGCTACATCTTTGAATGCAAACCGTGCGAGAGAATGTAAAGGAACGTTTTTGAATGTGACTCTTGCGTTTAAGACATCAAATTTTACATCACTCATATCATATCACCAAAATTTTTTAATTTTTTCTTCCACCTTTAGCGGTTCTAAAAACATTCATTCCCAGATAATAATTTTCATGTAGTGAATCTAAATATGAAAGATTTTGTTCAATTTGTTCAATTTGTTCAGGTAATGATTCAGGATCACTTTTGAGACGATCTAGTTTTGCTTGCAATTCATCACCAAGAACAGTTATTCCGGTTTCATAATTTGATGTTCCACCAAAACGTTCATCTAAAATATTTTGAGGGTTGTATTCAGGAGTAGTATCTTCATAACTAAGAGCTTTTCTTGTAATGTCATCTTTTTCATCTTCAGACAAGATAGGTTTTGGGAATCTGTCAACTTTATCCAAGAAAAATTCCGGTTCACCCATTTCTCTTCTAAATATAATTTCATTTTTTCTTTTGTTAGTTACATCAGGTGCTTTTGGAGCTTCTTCTTTAATTTCGTCTGCAATTGCTTTGAACTCTTCTTCTGATGCTTTTGCTGCAGCCTCTTTCAATTCTTTGGCTTTTGCAATTGCTGCATCTGCAGCTGCTTCAGCATCTGCAGCAGCTTTTGCTGCTTTTTCTGCATCTTTAGATGCCTTGAGAGATTTTTTAGCATCTTGTTTTTGGGATTCTTTATCTGCTTTTGGAGCATCTTTTACTTCAGAATCTTTTTTGTCGTCAGACATCAATTTTTCACTAAAATTGCCCGGATTTTAAGATTATTGTGACAAGCGTGATGAAACAACAAGCGATCAGAATTTTTAATTTGAAAAAGAAATGGCGCCCTCGGCGGGATTTGAACCCGCGTCTCAGCCGTGACAGGGCCGAATTCTAGACCGGGCTATACTACAAGGGCAGTATTTACAAGAAAAAGAACTGCTGGTTTTAAAGTTTCCATTTTTAATTTCAGACTGGTAAAAGACTAAATTGTGTAGTAATGGAAAAACTCGCATGGGTCTATAGCGCAGCCAGGTAGCGCACCGCCCTTTTAAGGCGGCTGTCGTGGGTTCGAATCCCACTAGACCCGCATCTATTTTGTAAGTGTTTTAACACGTTTTTCTAAAAAGGTCAGTGATTTTTTCACATTATCATTTTGAGTCTTTACAGATTTTTTAAGAGTGACAAGTTTTCTGGTTCTCTGCCCAATCATTCTTGTCTGTTCAGAGGTTCCAGCAGATCCTTTTGACTTTCTTTGTTTTAGAGATGAAGAGACTGTTGTTTTTTGAATTAATTCAAAAAGTTTAGTGGATTTAATGTCTTTAATTCTAAGAGATTCAATCTCACTTAATTCAAGTTCAGAAAGTAATTTTTTTGAATTATGTGCCAATTGAACAAGATTTCCAACAATGTTATGTGCTGCACGAAATGGTATTTTTTCAAGAACTAGATTTTCAGCAAGATCTAATGCAACAAGAAATCCTTCTTCTGTTGCTTTTTGCATTCTTTCTTGGTTTACTGTAAGATCAGATAACATTGATTTTATTATAATTAATGCAGTGATTGATGTTTTTGATGTTGACCAGATTGAAGATTTTATTTGTTGCAAATCCCTTCCATATCCAGATGGAAGTCCCTTAGTGGTAGTTAAGATGGATGTTAGATAACCAATAACTTGAGATGTTTTTCCTCGTGTAAGTTCTAAGATATCTGGATTTTTCTTTTGTGGCATTACACTTGATGGAGATGTGAAATCATCAGAAAGTTCTATGAATGAAAATTCAGCTGAAGACCAAATAATAAAATCTTCAGACAAACGACTTAGATTTGTCATCATAATTGCAGAATTGGCAACATATTCTGCAACAAAATCACGCGTACTTGTTGCATCAATAG
This sequence comes from Candidatus Nitrosopelagicus brevis, assembly GCF_000812185.1. Taxonomy (NCBI): domain Archaea; kingdom Thermoproteati; phylum Nitrososphaerota; genus Candidatus Nitrosopelagicus; species Candidatus Nitrosopelagicus brevis. The sequence goes on from NZ_CP007026.1 coordinate 975,802, forward strand.
AATTTTCTACAAGAGATGCAAATCCAAGTAATTTTGCAGTACTATCTCTATCAATAGGAAGGCTCGTACCACCTACAGGACCTGCTCCTAATGGACTTTGATTTACTCGTCCATACAATGACATGAATCTATCTAGATCACGTAACAACGAATCTGCATATGAAAGCAAATAGTGTGAAAATACTCCAACTTGAGCTTGTTGAAGATGAGTGTAAAGTGGCATTATTGTTTTAGTGTTTTCTTGTGCAGTCTTGAGAAGAGTAGAAATTGTTTCGATTAGACATTGTAAAAGTATGTTAATGTCATCGCGAATTTTTAGTCTAATATCAAGTGCTACTTGATCATTTCGTGAACGAGCAGTATGCATTTTTCCGCCATTTTCAATTCCGGTTTTTTTGATTACAAGAGATTCTATCAATTCGTGTATATCTTCAGGTTCAAAATCAGGCTGAGAGATGTTTCCTCCCTTTAATTCTTCTAACGCGGTCAAGATCTTTTTTGTTTCAATTTTTGACAAGAGTTTATTTTCATATAACATGATTACATGTGCTTCACTGCCTATGATATCATAAAATGCAATGTCAGAATCATCTTTTATGGATGAAACATAGCTTAACGTGATATCATCAAGATCTTTTCCTAATCGGGAACGATACATCAACATGGATTCAAAATCGCTATATATAGCAACTACGGATTCAATTCAATGACACAAGATGTTAAACAGCTACGAGTAAAAATTTTCGATGAATTATCACAAATTGTGGATCCGGAAATTAATACTACAATTACAGAATTAGAATTAATTGATGAGGTAGACATCAATGATGCTAATGTTAAAGTTGATTTACATCTAACAAGTCCATTTTGTCCAGCAGTTTTTGGATTCAAAATTGCTCAAGACATTCATGATAATTTATTGAGCATACAAGGAATTGATGATGTAAAGGTCAATGTCTCAAACCACTTTATGTCTGAACAGATTAACAACCAGGTAAATAATAGCCCAAATCCTCACAAAAAGGCTTCAAATGAGGATAATACAAGTGGCGATATGACAAGTGACACAAAAACAGAAGAAAAGAAAGATTAATCTCTAATTCCTAAAAGATATCCTCTCAAGAGTTGAATACCCATTGCAGGATCAACACCTTTTGGACAAACCTGACTACAAGATCCAGCAAAATGACATCTCCAAATTCCATGAGATTCATCTATAACTTTTAGTCGTTTGTTTTTTCCTTTGTCACGGTCATCTGCAATGTATCTGTAGGCTTGCGCTAATGCTTGAGGACCAACAAATGTTTTATCCATAGCCATAGTTGGACATGCAGAATTACATAAGCCACATTTGATACAACTTGAAAATTGAATATACTTTTCAACATTTTCAGGGCTTTGTAAGAATTCTCTTATACCACTTTCAGCATCAATTTCAGAATCTTCTCTAATTACGTATGGCATTACTTTTTTGTGATTGTTTATCATTCGATCCATGTTGACAGCCAAATCACGAACTACAGGATAGTTATCCATTGGTTCTACAGTTACAGTATCAGAATTTAATTCAGAAATTTTTGTGAAGCATGCCAAAGCAGGTTTGCCGTTAATTTTCATTCCACAAGAACCACATGATGCTTGTCTACATGAATAACGAACTCCAACAGAATGGTCAAGATGAGATTTAACATCTAACAAAGCATCGAGAACAGTTGTCCATTTTTCAATTGGAACAACAAAGTCATCAAACTTTTCATCAGCGTTTACATTTGGATTACTTCGTTTAATTTTCACTTTTACAGATTTTGTAGAAGAAACAACTGTTTGAGATAGTTCTTCTGATAGTTTAGGATGAAGTGTTGCCATTATACCATCCCCATATTTGTCATAATTATAGTTCGTGAACCATATGCAATTAATGCTGCCATTCCACCAAGACATCCAATTGTTACAAGTTTTTCATATGTTGGACCTTGATTCATTTCTAGTAGAATTACTCTCAAACCATTAAATCCATGAACAGAAATTAAGATTAACAATAATTCAAGCAATATAGCATAACCAACACTTTCATAATTTGCAATTACGTTTTCATATTCTAATGATTCGTGAAAGTCTTGAGTCATTCTCATCATTATGTGTATGACTGTTAAGAACAGTGCACCTATGGCAGTGCCATAGTGTATTTTCATTATGATGCTTTCTCTTAATACCATCATGCAAACATCACCGCCATTCCATACCACATTGCAAGGGCTGCCATACCTAATGTTGCATAGATACATGCTTTACCTTTCATGTTAATTGATTGAGGTTTGTATGGATAATCAGGTCTTTCTGCTTTTCCAATACCATAACCCATTTGTGCAACCATTAATCTAATTCCGTTTCCGGTATGAAAAACACACATTCCAATTACTAACGCTAAGAATAGATGACCTTCAGTTGTTTGAGTCATTTCTAGTGACTTGTCCCAGACTGCTTTTCCATCTAAGATATGACTTGTTTCATAAATATGTCCAATAAAATATGCCAAGAGACCTAGACCTGTTAATCTCATCAAAAGCCATGCTAATCTTTCGATGCCAAATTTTCCAATTTTACTAGGATTAAGCCATCCCTTCAGTCCTTCTCTTGCACCAGTTTCTCTTTCCATCAGTATTTTCTCTCCACAGGTTTGTATTTAGTTATAGTAACTGGATGCTTCTTCATAATTGGTTCGCTTGGATCATAATATGCAAGTGTGTGGTGAAGGAAATTTGCGTCATCACGGGTTGGGAAATCAGTTCTAGAATGAGCCCCACGAGATTCTTTTCTGTTTATAGCACCTAATAACACTATTTCAGCAACACGGAACATTGAATCCAACTCCATCACATTTTGGAAATTAGTGTTATACTCTTTAGCAGAATCGTCAACATGTTTCCAGGTTTTTTGCTTTAGTTCTCGTACTTTTTTGAGGCCTTCGGCTAAATCATTATGATTTCTATAGACGTATGCTTTTGCATTGAGAATTTCTGCAACTTCTTGTTTTACTTCATATGGATTAACATCTCCACGTCCACGGAATATTCCATCAAAGATTCTAGTTTCTTCAGCAGCCACTAAATGAGTAGGAAATTGTGCAGAAGTGTGTTCTTTTTCAATATAATCAACAGCTAAAGAGCCTGTAATTTTTCCCCAAACAATACATTCAGAAGTAGAGTTTGCACCTAGACGATTTGCGCCGTGAACGCTGTTACATGCAGCTTCTCCTGCAGCCCAAACACCTTGAAGTTCAGCTGCACCGTCAATGTTTGTGTGTATTCCACCCATCATGTAATGGCAAACAGGTCTAATGTCAATTGGTTCATCAGCAGGATCAATTCCTGAAAATTTAATTGAAATTTCTCTAATACCACCTAGTTTGGCTTTAATTTTTTCATCACCTAAATGTCGTAAATCTAATTTCATACAATCCTCTCCAGTTTCATGTTTGAATCCACGACCTTCATTAATTTCAGTCATAATAGAACGTGAAACAATATCACGTGGTGCTAATTCCATTTTTCCAGCTGCATAGTTTTTCATGAATCGGTCACCATCTTTGTTTAGCAGGTAACCACCTTCACCTCGTGCACCTTCTGTAATCAAAATTCCAGATGGTAAAATTCCAGTAGGATGGAATTGTACAAACTCCATATCTTTCAAAGCCATACCTGCACGATAAGCCATATCAAGACCGTCAGGTGTTGATGATAACGCATATGTCGAATAACTGAAAATTCTTCCTGCGCCGCCAGTTGCAATGATTAAGGCTTTACCTTTGATTGTATAAAATGAACCAGATGATGTTTCAATTGCAGTTATTCCACAAAATTGTTTTCCGTCGTGGATGATTGATGTTATGTACCATTCATTTAGAAATTCAATATTATCAAATTTTTGACAAGTATCGTATAGAGTTTGCATTTCAAAGAATCCAACTTTATCAATTGCATAAGTTGCACGTGGAAAACTATATCCACCAAAATTACGTTGATCAATTTTCCCATTTTCTTGTCTTGACCAAGGCATGCCCCAATGTTCTAATTGGAAAATTTCATTTGGCATCATGTGACATAATTTTTCAGCAGTATCTTGGTCTGCTAAAAAGTCACTTCCCTTTACAGTATCATAAATATGCGATTCTATGGTGTCACCCTTGTCTTCTTGAATTACAGCAGCAGTCCCACCTTCAGCAGATACAGAATGAGAACGCATGACCTGTGTTTTTGCAATAACTCCAATCTTGATTTTTTGATTCTTCTTTGCAGCCTCAATGGCAGCACGTAATCCTGCCAAACCAGAACCTGCAATTATTAGATCAAATTCAATAGAATCCGTCATTAATGAATAAAATCAGAAGAGGTTACTTATGAATTCTGTTAGCCAAAATCTTACCGAATCATTAATATATATCGCTAGCGATATCACTAGTGATGTTTAGGGAATGGACACAACGAGTAGGAAGCGCAGTACCAAGAGGATTTTCTAGATACTACATTTTACAACAATTAAAAGAACAGCCACATACAGGGAAAGAAATTATTGATTCTGCAATTGAAGCAAGTGCTGGTAATTGGAAACCATCACCGGGACTAATTTACCCACTACTTGGCAGATTACTAGATGAAGGTTTGATTGAAGAAAGTGAAAATGGAAAGTATCAGATTACAGATCATGGTAAAACAATACTAACTGATTTAGAGCACTGGAAAATGGATGCACAAAAACAGATGGACACGATGATGCGGCTAATGAATATGGGAAAATTTATGGGAATGGATATGTTAGAGAGAGTAACTATACTGGGCAATTTATTGAGTTCAAATGCAAGTCAAATGACAAATCATGAAATTGAGAAATATAAGAAATTCCTCCAAGATGAATTAGAGAAAATTAAAGAAATGGATTCTAAGAAATAGGCTAATCATAAATAAAACAGTACTAGACAGATTTTATGAAAAAACTTCGAAAACTGATTAATGATAAATCAAAACCTCTTGTAGTTCCAGGAGTGTATGATGCTATAGGAGCAAAAATTGCTCAGAAAGTAGGTTTTGAAGCAATGTTTCAAACGGGTTATGGGACATCTGCTACATTATTAGGAATGCCAGATTATGGATTTATCGGATTATCAGAAACAACAGATAATGCCAGACGTATAGCAAATGCAATATCAGTACCACTAATTGTAGATGTGGATACAGGTTATGGAAATGCATTAACTGTAAAAAAATTACTTCAAGATTTACAAGTTGCAGGAGTATCAGGCATATTTCTTGAAGATCAAAAGTGGCCTAAAAGATGTGGACATATGAAAGGAAAAGAAGTTGTTCAAAAAGAAGAATATGGTGAAAAATTAGCTGCTGCAGTAGATGCAAAACAGGATAAAGATTTCATCATAGTTGCTAGAACAGATGCCAGAGCTACAGAAGGACTAGACGAAGCGATTGAGAGAGGTAAATATTATAAAAAAATTGGTGCTGATTTGATTTTTGTGGAAGCACCAAAATCAATTGAAGAAATGAAAAAAATTGGCAAGTCAATTAATGCCCCTCTAGTCGCAAATATGATTGAAGGAGGAGCAACTCCAATTAGTTCAACAGCAACATTGCATAAAATGGGATTTCAACTTGTACTGTATCCATTATCAATTTTGTATGCAAATACATTTGCAACAATGAAGATACTCAAAGAATTAAAGAGTAAAGGCACTACAACAAGACTCAAAAAAGATTTAGTTAATTTCGATCAGTTCAATGATATTGTAGAATTATCAAAATTTAGAAAATTAGAAGGAAAATATTCAAAATAAAAAAAGAAAAAACTAGTAAAGAGTTTATTGAGTATTTCTCTTTACTTCAATTTCTATTGTGGAAACATTTCTTGTCTTACCGTCTTGTGACTCTAAACTTTCAGAGCCTATGGATATATTTCCAATCATATATCCGGAGTTTTCGGTCTTTCTTGAAATTATTTGTGCAACATCTACGGCTCTACCGATACTCATTCCTCGAGCTTTGATGTTGACAGAAGGCAAATTAGCCAATTGGATTAACGTTGAAGTAACGTATGCCATAATTGGTTTCTTACCTATGAATACAGTGTCTCGTTGTTCGGTTGACATGCGAGTAAAATATTACGAGGATAATTTAAATCAAGACAGAATGAACAGAGAGGAAATTTTAGAATCACTAAAAAATGAGAAATTAAGAAAAAGTATACTACAGACTTTGACTCAAAATAACGATCCAGAAATCATACACGAAATTATCCAATTATTTGATGATGAAGACATAGAAATTAGAGGCGAGGCATTCAGTAGTTTATTTCTCAATAGAGGCAATATTTTGAAAGACTTGGTTTTAGGATTGAGACATGATAGTAAAAATGTACGAGCATACACAACGTTAGTTTTAGCAAATAGAAATGAAAAAAATGCAATTGAAGAAATTATAAAATTAACAAATGATTCAAGTGGTTTAGTTAGAACTTGTGCATATGGTGCATTAGGACACTTGGAAGCAAAACAATCAGCTAAAGAACTGCACAAAGGTGTTTTTGATTCAAATTTAGAAGCAGTGAAAAGTGCAGCATATTCACTTACAAGAATTAAAGAAAAAATTTCAGATAAAGAATTAGAAGAGTTACATAAATTAGATAAACCAGAATTTGATAGAATCTTGAAATTTTTTAATTAAATGGTGGACCGAAAGGGATTTGAACCCTTGACCCCACGCATGCCATGCGCGTATTCTACCAGTCTGAACTACCGGCCCAGTATTGAACCTAAACGATTCGATTTCTTAAAAAATTACCAACATTTAACTTAATTTGAGTTAGGCTAATCTAACAGAAGATATTTAAACATAAATTCATATTTTTAAGAAATGGTTCAAGACAATAAAGCAACATTAACTTATACACAATTACTAAAAGAGGATCTTGGCATATTTCGCCTTGTTCCAGAAGATGGAGTGATTCCAGATTACAAACCTGGCCAATTTTTAACAATTGGGATGCCAGTACCAGGTGAAGATAATAAAATTGTTAGACGTGCATATTCAATTGCATCACATCCAGAAAATAAAAAATTCTTTGAGTTTGTAATTAGATGGGTTAGAAAACCATTTCCAGGTAGATTGACAACAGAATTATTCAATGCAAAAGAAGGTTCAGAAGTTAGTTGGATTAAACCAACAGGTCATTTAACAATCAATAATGAATTACCAGATGGAGAACCAGATACAAGAAGAATTGTATGTATTGGCGGAGGAACAGGACTCGCTCCATTTGTTAGTTATGCACAACATCTTCATGACATAGGAGACAAAAGAGAGATTATAGTTTTGCATGGTGCAAGTTATGTAGATGAATTAAGTTACAAACAACTTCTTACCGATTTAGAAAATGAGAGTATTGATAAAGGAACAGACAAGTGGAATTTCAAATATAGAGCAGCAATAAGTAGACCACAAGAATGGTTTAATCGTGCATGGACAGGTCAAACAGGAAGAGTAGAACAATTCCTAAGATCAAAAGCTGGAGAAAAATCCCCATTAGAAGAATTGGTCGGAGAACCAATTACCAAAGATAACACAATGTTTTACATTTGTGGATGGCAAGGAACAATTGATGGAACGATGGATTACTTACAAAACAAGGATTTCGTAACAGAGCGAAAAAAACGTCCAGATGGAAGTTACGAAGTTAAATTTGAATCATATGGTTAAACTGGTTTTTCATAAAAAAACTCAATTATTGAAATACAAGACATATATCAGAATAATATGACAATTGCAATTTACTTGGCTCATTTGAATCCAGTAACAAATGCTCATTCAGAAATCATCAAGGATTTAACAAAAAGTGATCAAGTCGTAGTTATGCCAGTTAGATTTTTGATTGACGGTAATGAGGTAAACAGTAAAAGCTTTCCATTTACATTTGAACTTAGAAAACAAATGTTAGAATCAGTTTTTGGAGATTCAATAACAGTTTCATCAAATTATACATTTCATGCACCATTCAAGAAATATTTTCCACCACTTGTTTCAAGAGGTTCATGGGAATTAAGAAAAGAAATTCTCAGTGAAATTGAAGGAGATTATTACACTTACACAGGCGATAAAGCAGAAGGATTGATGCTAAAAATATACAGATTGAAGCCTAAAGTTGGTCAGAGAAAAAAACTCTCAGCTACATCAGTGAAAAATGATATGTATGATTCAGTTTCGGGAAACAAAAATGATTGGGAAAAACAGGTTCCAAAATCAGTTGCAGAGATTATTAATAAAAATTGGAATATTGTTGAAAAATTCGCTTCATCAGAAGATAATACCATGAGAGTGCTAGGTATGAAATTTCCAAGAGAAGGATATACCTAGTTATAAAATAAATATACAAAATTCTAGAATTTTTTGTGAGTTCAATATCTGAATTAATTTGGTTTGACGGAAAATACGTTAAACACAGTAATGCAAAGATACCAGTAACAACTCATGCAATTCATTATGGCACATCAATTTTTGAAGGAATTAGAGCATATTGGAATGGAGAAGAATTAAACATTTTCAGATTAGATGAACATATTAGAAGATTCAGAAATTCAGGAAAATTTTATGACATTACATTAAGATTTTCAAATAAAGAGATCAAAGATGCGGTAATTAATTTATGTAAAAAAAATAAAATTAAAACCTCATGTTATATCAGACCATTTTATTTTGTAGGACAATATGGAATTAATTTACACGTAACAAAAAAAGCACCAACACATGCAGTCATTTTTTGTTTTCCATTTGGAGATTTATTTAATAAAAATGGGATTACAGCATGTATTTCAAAATGGAAGAAATTCAACGATAGTTCAACCCCAACACAAGCAAAGATGGGAGGTAACTATCTAAATTCAATTCTGGCAACGCAAGATGCAAAAAAAAGAAAATTTGATGAAGCAATTCTATTAGATAAAAATAACAAAGTGAGTGAAGCGCCTGGAGAAAATATCTTTATTGTAAAAAATAATACTTTGATTACACCACCACTTTCATCATCAGCATTAGACGGAATAACAAGAAAATCAATTTTAGAATTTGCTAAAATAATAAAAATTAAAACAAAAATTAGAGAAATCTCAAAAGATGAATTAAAAAAAGCAGATGAAGTGTTTCTAACTGGAACTGCAGCAGAAATAACACCTGTAATTAAAATAGAAACCAAAAAAATTGGAGAAGGTAAAGTCGGAGATGTAACAAAACAAGTTATGGATACATACACCCAGATAGTAATGAATAATAACAAAAAATTTTCTAAATGGTTAACAAACGTGTATTAAAAATGAAAGTAATTCAAATTGGAACAGGTGGTTGGGGTAAGAATCATTGTAGAGTTTTATCGGAATTTGGAGTATTATCAGCAATTTGTGATATGAATTATGAAAGAGCAAAAGAATTTGGAGAAAAATATAACGTCAATTACTATAAAACTCTAGAAGAATTGTTTGAAAATGAAGAATTTGATGCAGCATTCATTTGTACTCCTACATCAACTCATTCAGAACTAGCATTACAATTAATTGAAAAAAAGAAACATGTTTTTGTTGAAAAACCAATGACCTATCTTTCAGAAGATGGTGAAAGGTTGGTAGAAGAGGCTAAAAAGAAAAAGGTCATTTTAACATGCGGATACATTGAAAGATTTAATCCAGCAGTAGCTCATGTTAAGGAATATCTTAAAACAAAAAAATTTGGTGATTTGATTAGACTGGAATTTTATCGAGAACATAGAATGCCATTACATATCAAAGATGTTGGAATAATTTATGATACAAGTGTGCATGACATTGATACAGCAATGTGGCTTTTTGATGAAACACCACAAGTTGTGTTTGCAAAGTCAGGACAAATTAATCATGAACATGAAGATTTTGCAACAATAATGCTTGGTTTCAAAGATAGTAGAATAGCCACCATTTCTTCAAATTGGATTACTCCAACTAGAGTGAGAAACTTTAATGCAGTATGTACTGATGGGCGGATTTTTTCAGATTTTATCACACAAGAAATACGAATTGAGACCGATAAAGGAACAGAAACTCCATCAAAACAAAAAGAGGAACCATTATCATTAGAAATTAGAAACTTTCTTGATGCAATTGAGAGTAAAAATGAGTTAAGAGTGAAGTCCGAACATGCAGTAAATGTAACAAGGATTGCAGAAGCAGCTCTTTTATCTAGTCAAAAAGGGATTCCAATTTATCTGGATATAAAATGAAGAGAAAACTATTAGATATTTTGGCATGTCCAATGTGTAAAAAGCATCCTTTGGAATTAATAGAAATTAAAACAAAAAATGATGAGATAGTAGAAGGAGCAATTTATTGTGATACATGTGAAAGATATTTCCTCATCATTGAAGAGATTCCGGTAATGTTGCCAGATGAATTAAGAGATAAAAAACAAGAAAATGAATTTCTTCAGAAAAACAAAGATTCTCTTCCTGAAAAAATTATCAAACAAGGAAAACCTTGGCATTTGTGATAAGAATGGTTGAAAATTTTATTTCTGAAAAAGCAAAGATTGGAGAAAATACAAAGATATGGCATTTTGCATATGTGGGCGATGATACAGAGATTGGAAATGGTGTGAAGATTGGCTCACTTGCTCATGTAGATTATGATGTTAAGATTGGAAATAACACAATGATTGAGGGACTAGTTTACATTCCACCATTATCAAGAATTGGGAATAATGTTTTCATTGGACCATCAGCATCATTAACAAATGATCCATTTCCACCTAGTGAAAAATTAATTGGAGTTACAATAAAAGATAATGCAATAATTGGTAGTCGAGCAGTAATCAAAGCTGGAGTAACTATTGGAGAAAATAGTGTAGTTGCAATGGGAGCAGTAGTAACAAAAGATGTACCAGCAAATACAGTTGTTGGCGGAGTTCCAGCAAAAGAAATGTATTCAAAAGAAGAATATGATAAAAAACAATTAGATTGGAAAAATTCTAACTAATTTTGAGTATCACTTGCTGGAGATGTTGTCATTCCACCAAGTAATTTATCGATTTCATAGATTGCAAGTTTATCACGGCCTATAAGATTGAATTTTTGAAGTATGTCTTCAAATTGTTGTTCTTCTTCAATCTGTTCGTTTACAAAGAATTGCAAGAATGTAATTGTATTATGATCCTTATCTTTGGTAGCCAAGTCAACCATGTGGTTTATCGCTTTTGTGACACCCTGCTCATTTGATAGTGCAATTTTACATATTGCTTCTAAAGATTTGTAAGTTTTTGGTGGTTGTTTTACTCCAGGAATGATTGCGCTCATACATTGGCCATTAACAAAATTCACAAATTTTAGCATATGTTGATGCTCTTCTTGTGCTTGAGCATGGAAAAATTTTGCAGCTCCATCATAACCAGTGATATCACACCATGATGCTGCAGAAAGATATGCATTTGCAGCGTTTGCTTCCATTTCAATTTGCTTGTTTAGTGCTTTGACTAAAGGTGCAGATATTTTCATACAGTACATTATTCTCTAGAGTTAAAATACTTCTCGAAAATTACCCTTACCTAATTACGCTAAGCTAATTGCAAAAGTTCTAAATTGAACCTCAATTATGCAATCATATGTCCGATAGTGCACTAATGGAAAAATTTGAACAAGAAGTTTGGTCCAAAGTTCCTCATAGAGAAGAAAAAGATGGCAAAGTGGAGATTGTTAATGCCACACCATTAACTGATCTTACTGAGGATTTGAAAGAATGTGCAAAAACAGTATACGATGTGGACATTAGTGGAAAAGATTTCAAGGTTTATGGAAAATTTGATGGCACATTACTAACAGGCTCAATCAAGGTAAGACCAGCCGTTAACATTATTCACGATGCAATAACTACTGGCAAGATTACATCAGGAACAACTGTAATTGAAGCCACTTCAGGAAACTTTGGAATTGCATTAGGATTATTATCAAAAATTGGCGTAACTGCAATTGCACTTGTATCAAGAAAACTTCAGGAAGGAGTTTTCAAAGAATTAAGAAATGGGAATATTCGAATTATGGATTTAGATATGGACATTTGTCCTGCACCTGGAATGGAAAGTAAACAAGATGAGTTGGTTGCAAAAGCTACTGCAGCAAATGTTCGTTCTCAAATGATTGAGCTTGGATTTGAACCTGAAACCTTTGATAATAACATTGCAGACATTGAAACACTTTTAGCTAAAAAAGACATAATCAATTTAGCAAAATTCCTTGCAAAAATTTACAATTTATTTTGTCCAGAACAGTATGATAATGATCTTAACGTTGATGCACATAGAACTGTAACAGGTGTTGAAATTGATCAACAATTACATGAAAATGGAGAATCATTAGAAAATTTCAATATTGTTTGTACATTTGGAACAGGTGGAACATCTGGCGGTCTAAGTAGATACTTTGATGAAAAGTATGGTAAGAAAGGTGTTCATGTAATATTTCCTCCTGACCAACAAGATGTTGCAGGTATAAGAACAGTAGGTAATGCAGATGGTCTGAAATATTATGATCCAGAAAAATATGCAGGTAAACATCAAATTGACTTTGAGCAAGCAAAACCATTATTGAAATTCTTTGTTGACAAAGGTCATGATATGGGAGAAAGTAGTGCTCTTGAACTTTATGCAGCATTACAAATGATATACAATAATGGAGGAAACTATGTTGTTATGATTTGTGATGGAATTGGAAAATATAGAAAGAATTTTGAAAAGATTGGAAATAGTATTACACCAAATCAAGTATCACAACAAGATGTTTCATCAAGTGCAAATGACTATGATAAAGTGATATGGATTCATACTCAATATACCCCAAAAGAAGAAGGAATTGAATTATTGGCAAAATCTCTTGGAATCGATAAGAGTAAGATTATAGTTCCAAATGCCAGAACAGCACAAGAATTGCTATCTGGACAGCAGGTTCCTGAAGAAATTGACCAAGCATTACAAGAATCACAAGGAAAATCACTCATGGTTTGTATGGCAGGCAGAACATCGCTAATGGCCGCAAACGTTCTAGCCGACAAAGGAATTCAGACTGACAGTCTAACTGGAGGCATTACAGGACTTCCTGAGAGTCAGACCAAAGATTTGTCAGAGATAATAGAACAAGCCTCACAATTCTGATATTTTTATACATAATCTAAATAATAGAGATTTATGAAGTGTCTTTCAATTTGTCAACCATTTGCAGAATTAATTATTCAAGGTAAAAAAACAATTGAGTTACGAAAATGGAATACAAAATTTCGAGGGGAGTTTTTAGTTCATGCTGCCAAAAATATACTTGAAGATGATTGTAAACGAATGAAGATTTCACCAAAAGCAGTAACTACAGGTGCCATAATTGGTAAAGTGAATTTAGTAGATGTTAAAAAATATGATTCAGATAAAGAACTCAAAGCAGACAAGAAAAAACATTATTCAATTTCAGATAATACAAAAAATAAGTATGGATTTATTTTAGAAAAACCAAAAAAATTACGAGTTCCTATAGAATATCTTGGAAAATTAAATTTCTTTGAATTTCATCCAGATGAGATAAAAAATAATGATGTCAAATTAGATCTTTTTGAAGAAGAACATCGGTATATGTGGATAAACCGTCATTAATTGTAATATCAGACTGAAATCAAACCCATGTATATATAAAGGGAGTATTTAAAAGAGTAGAAATGCCACAGACAAAACCAATTGTAAGTGTAGAAAACGTGGTCGCTTCAGCGTCAGTTGATCAAAAAGTAGATCTTAATGATATTACTAAAAAATTTCCTGATACCGAGTACCACCCAGATCAATTTCCAGGATTAGTATTCAGATTGGAAAGTCCAAGAACTGCTACACTAATTTTTAGAACTGGTAAAATGGTATGTACCGGAGCAAAATCTGAAGAGATGGCAGTAAAAGCTGTTCAAACAGTTGTAAAACAATTACGTAAAGGAGGTATCAAAATTAAGAAAGATGCAGTCATTACAGTTCAAAATATTGTTGCAGCAATTAATCTAGGTGGCAAAATTCACTTAGAACAAGCAGCAAGAAAATTGCCAAGAAGTATGTACGAACCCGAACAATTCCCAGGTTTGATTCACAGAATGCTTGATCCAAAAACAGTAATTCTATTGTTTGCATCAGGCAAACTTGTATGCACAGGGGCTAAAAAAGAAGCAGATGTGTATAGATCCGTACATAACCTACATTCCACATTAGAAGAAAAAGAATTAATGATCTACGACGCGTAGATTCTCCAATTCTATTTATTATTTTTAAATTTTCTTTAACTCATCCTCAATCTCAATTAGAGATTTGTTTTTTGGATCTAATTCTTTTATTTTATTGCAACACTCAATTACTTTTTCTTTGTTTTTTAGATTAAGATATACACTAGCTTTGATTGCTAAAGCATCAAGATCAAACATTCCAATTTCTAGAGTTTTATCCATATACTCTAATGTCTTTTCAGGATTACCTTTGATGTAATAGATTGTTCCAATGATAAATGCAATATCAGGGTCGTGTTCAAGTCCTTTTTCAATTCCATGTCCGTATTCTAGTGCCTCATCGTATTTCTTTTTCTTAACAAGTGTTCGAAGACGACGTCGTGGATTATTAAATAGACCAGTCAAGTGTTAATCAAAATTATGCTTTATTTGATAGCTCAGACTGGAGTTTATTCCAGTCGGCAAGAAATGCTTTGAGACCCTTATCAGTTAATGAATGACCGAGCATTTTAGCTAATACCGCAGCAGGCAAAGTTACAACATCAGCGCCAATTTTTGCAGCATCTACAACATGCTGTGGATGTCGTACGCTAGCAACAAGAATTTCGGTTTTAAAATCATAATTTGAGAAAACTTGTTTGATTTCTCTAATTAGGTCCATACCAGTATGGCCAATATCATCTAGTCTTCCAATGAAAGGACTGACATATTTGGCTCCTGCTTTTGCTGCAAGAAGAGCTTGGTTTGCTGAAAATACAAGTGTGACATTAACAGGTATTCCCTGTTCTGAAAAACTCTTACAAGCTTTTAGTCCATCGCCGGTCATTGGACATTTTACTACAACATGTTCACCATATTCTCGGAGTTTTTTTCCTTCCTCCATCATTCCATCATAATCAGTGCTTACAACTTCTAAACTAACATCACCTTTGATTATTCTAGTTATTTCTTCCATTGCAGCATGTGGATCACCACCTTCCTTTGCAAGCAAAGAAGGGTTTGTGGTAATTCCATCTAACAAACCCATATCGTTGTATTTTCTAATATCATCAATGTTTGCTGTATCGAGGAAAATTTTCATTGTTTACTACGGATATCCTTGACAGTTTTTTCTATATTAATTGATGTGATGCCATGTTTTTCCAATAATTGTGGAATTTCATTATCACGAGCAGATTCACCAAATTTGTCCTGTGCACCAATTCTACGTATAGGAACAGGATATGACTCAGAAACAACTTCAGTCACAGCAGAACCAAATCCGCCCATTACATTATGTTCTTCACAGGTAACGATTCCACCGGTTTCTCGTGCAGCTTTTTCTAAGATATCTTTGTCAATTGGTTTTATTGTGAAACAATCAATCACTCTACATGAAATACCAGCTTGTTGAAGTTTATCAGCTGCATCTAAAGCCATCTTTACTGTAATTCCAGTAGCAGCTATTGTGCAATCATTTCCATCTCTTAGCGTTATACCTTTTCCAATTTCAAATTCTTGAGAATCAGAATAGACAGTTGGGACTTTAGATCTTGCCATTCTCATGTAAAATGGACCATAAATTTGTGCGATATTTTTTGTTAGTTTTGATACAGCAACAGCATCAGCAGGAATTAGAACTTTCATGTTTGGAATCACGCGCATGATTGCAATATCTTCAATTGTTTGATGAGAACCACCATCAGGTCCAACAGATAATCCACCGTGAGAAGTTACAAGTTTTACATTCAAGCCTTTTTTTTCTCCTCTTGAGGGATATGCAATTGAATTTCTTATTTGATCAACACATCGTCCTGGTAAAAATATTGCATACGTACTTGCAAATGATGTTTTTCCAGAATAAGCTAATCCTGCAGCAACAGATACTAAATTTGCTTCAGCTATTCCTACGTTAAAAAATCTATCAGGAAAATTTTTTCCAAATCCAGATGTTTTTAATGAATCAGTTGTATCTGCACCTAAAACAACAATATTTCTGTCTTGTTCACCTAATTCATTTAATGCTTTTCCATATGCAGTTCGCATATCACCAAATTCATCAGTCATTGAAATCCAAGCTCCGTTGCTATTTGTTGTAATTCATCTTTTTTCTTGCCTATAACATGCAAGTCAATCCATTTGTTAACCAATTCAGTACCTCCGAGTTCATTTGCTTTTTGAATTAACAATTTTCGTCTCGTTCTTAATACTTGATTTCTAAATTCTCTAATTACTAATCGAACATCAGTTTGACCAATTATAGCACTACCACCAACAAATACACGTGCACCATCTGCAAAGCATTGACCAATATTATCTAGAGTTACTCCACCATCAGCTTCTATGTACCCAGCAAAACCGTTTTCTTTCAAATTTATCATGAGGTTTTTTGTTTTTTCATGTGTGTTTTCAATATATTTTTGCCCTGATTTTCCAGGAACAACAGACATTACTATGATTTGATCAAGTGAAGAAATGAATTTTTTACTCCAATCAGGCATGGATGTATCAGGGTTTATTGCCAAGCCAACTCCAACTTTGTTTGATTTTAACAAATCATGTATTTCTCCAAAGCTTGATTCGTCACAAACTTCAGCATGAACAGTTACAATATCACTTCCTGCATCAATATAATTTTGAATTTGTCTAACAGGTTCATTAATCATAAGATGTGTATCAAATGGAATTACAGTTAGAGGTCTTAGCTCTTTAATTTTTGTATGATCAAAAGTAGAATTTGGAACAAATTGACCATCCATTACATCCAGATGGATGTAATCAGCCCGTCCATCATCACATCGTTTTACTTCATTTTTCAGATTAGTCATATCACCTGCAATTATAGATGGTGCAATCATAAATTGTGAATCTAATTCCTCATTAATCACAGGAACAAGTGTAGGGTGTGGAGCCTTTCCATGCCATTGTGGATTGTCCTCCATGTGTTCAACTGCTTTTCCTTTAATTGTTCGAGCTATAATGATTGATGGCATGCCTTTAACAGATTTTGCTCTGTTAAGTGCATCAGAAATTTGTTCAATTCTATGACCATCAACTTCTATTACATTCCAACCAAAGGAACGCCATTTATCACCAGTCTTCCATCTACTAGCATCTTTCCACATTTCAGAAAGTTCATCACCATCTAGTGATTCATCAAGCGGCATGATTTTTTCAGTGTAAGAATCTTGTTGTATGAAATTTCTATCAAGAATTAGTGTTAGATTGTCAACATTGTATTTTGCAGCAGTCATTGCAGCTTCCCAAACTTGACCTTCGTCACTTTCACCATCACCCATTACTGTGAAAATGTGTGTATCTTTTTGATCAAGTTTTGCTGCCAATGCATTTCCAATTGAATAAGACAATCCAATACCTAAAGATCCACCACAAAATTCAACACCAGGACATTTTAGATCAGGATGACCTTGTAATTTACTTCCAAATTGTCGCAATGTATCTAATTGTGATTCCTCAAAATATCCAGCTACTGCCATGTTTGAAAATAAACCAGGAGAAGCATGACCTTTTGATAAAATTAACTTATCTCGATCTTCCCATTCAGGATTTTTTGGGTCAAATTTTAAATGATTATAGAAAATGCAGCCCATGATTTCAGCCATGGAAAATGAACCACCAGGATGACCTGAACCAGCAATTGAGGTTCCACGAATAACTAATTTTCTAGCTTGAAGAACATTTTTTTTAATTTGATAGTAATTTAGGCCCATTTTGATTTATTGACCAATTTGATACTTTTAATTTTACACATGATCGTCCTCATCAAAAAATAGCCAGAATTACATAAATAGCTATTTCCGAAAATTTTAATCTTCAAAGATCGTATCAAAAGTATGGAATTTCACGATTCACTACCGCTCATGATTTATGATGACAAATGCTATGTTTGTATAAAATTTGCCAAGTTAATGAATTTCTTAGCAAAAGGGAAGTTACGTATGATCGGTCATTATACCGAATTTGGAGGGAAAATTAGAAAAGAAATTCTAGAAGATGATGCATTAGAAATGTTCTGGTTTATTGATAAAGAAACAGCATATGGAGGAAGAGCCGCGATAATTCCCCTGTTATCAGCTATTTTGAGAGTTCATGGAAGAAAATTCAACAAAGTAAGCATTCAAGAATCATGTGATATTGGATGTAAAGACTCACTTGCAGTATTTTTCCGCTCAGCCAGTTTAATTACGCATAGTAGAAAGATCAGAATAAGCAATCTATAAAAAAAGTATATTTTAGAAAAACATATGAGAGTTAGAGCAGAAACAGGCCTTTCAATAAAAAAGAAAACCTCAATTTTATGTGCATTTTCTATTGAAGATACAAACGTTGCAATAGGATTAGGAAAATTCAATAAAAAAATAGATCAGACAATTTCACAATCATTACAAGAGATAAAAGGAAAAAAAGGTAAGATCGCAATTATTCATTCACATAAAGAAATCTCATCAGAGAGAATCTTGATTGCAGGATTAGGTAAGAAGAATAAATTAACATCAGATGTAATTAGAGATGTTACAGGAAATATTACAAAAAAGATTCATGAATTAGGAATTAAGGAATTTACAATTATCACACCAGAAAAGATTTCAATTAAAAATGATCAAGTTGTATCAGCAATTGTAGAAGGTGCAAACCTTTCATTATATGACTTTGATTTATACAAAAAAGAAAAATCAAATAAAAAAGAACCGGATTTAACACTATTGACATCTGATAAAAATGCACAAAAAATAATTAAGAATTCAATAACAATATCTGATGCAGTTAAGTTTACAAGAGATGTTGCAAATCTTCCGCCAAATGAATGTCCTCCAGCAAAATTAGGCGAAATTGCAAAACAAATAGCAAATCAAAATAAAATGAAATGTACTGTATTTTCAAAAAATGAAATAAAATCTAAAAGACTGGGCGGTGTAACAGCAGTTGGACAGGGAAGTAAAAATGAACCTAGATTCATAATTTTAGAATATAGAAATGGGAAGAAAGAGCAAAAACCAATTTTACTTGTAGGTAAGGCTGTAACTTTTGATACAGGTGGAATTTCTTTGAAGCCAGGAGAGAAGATGGATGAGATGAAGTTTGACAAATGTGGAGGATGTACAGTATTAGGTGTAATGAAAGCAATTTCAGAATTAAAACTTCCAATCAATGTGATAGCAATTGTTCCTTCTGTTGAAAATATGCCAAGTGGAGATGCATTTAGACCAGGAGATATTGTCAAATTATTTAATGGAAAGACTGCAGAGATTCTAAATACAGATGCAGAAGGAAGATTGATTCTAGCAGACGGACTTGCTTATGGAATAAAACATTTCCAACCATCTTCAGTAATGGATTTTGCAACACTAACTGGAGCTTGCATTGTAGCATTAGGAACTAATGTGGCAGGAATTGTAAGTAATAATGCAAAACTTGCATCAAAGGTGAAATCATCATCTGCAAAAACATCAGAAGAAGTTTGGGAACTTCCAATAAATGATGATTATATGGACATGGTAAAATCAAAGGTTGCAGATATTAGAAATCTTGGAATGGGAAGAGCTGCAGGAACTATTACAGCTGCAGCATTTTTAGCAAATGCGGTAGGAAACGTACCATGGGTTCATTTCGATATTGCAGGAACTGCATGGATACAGCCATCTACAAAAAGTAAATCTTACAATTCACACGGTGCAACAGGATTTGGTGTCAGATTAGTAGTAGATTACCTAATGAACCAGAAATAATTCATGGTTTTACGATTTTTCTAAATATCCAATTTTTGATTTTCAGCAAAGCAAACACCCAGATAAAAATCAGAATCATTGCAATTAGCACTTTGAAACCAGAATTTATGAGGGGATCCAAATTACCATCACCAGAAAATGAAAGGGGACCTACAAAAAGCACCATCAAACCACCGCCAATAATAATTAAAATCCACATTACAAAAATGAATGAGAATATTGCAAGAGACATTAGACATTAACTCCCATCATAAATGCAGTAATTATTGCAAGTATTCCAGAAAATATTGCAAGTTTAAAGATTTCAGTACCTATTTGTTTTTCAGATAGTGGCTTTTTTGCAATTAATAATCTAACTAAAGTAATTGGAGCATGGTTTTCAGAAGTTGATTTTAATTTCCAATCATCAGTATGAGAAGTTGGATTTTTAATTTCACGGTGTTCAACAACTTTCTTAACACTAGAAAGAAACAAAAATGAATTAATGATTGCAGGAAGTATTGCTATTGCAGCTATAACTTCTACACTACCAATTATAGCAATTGCACCATAAGCAGCACCAAATGTTATTGCACCTGAATCACCAGGAAATATTTTACTTGGAAATTTATGATATTTGTAAAATGCTAATGATGAAAATGCTAAACAAAGAGAAATAATTGCAACTTCATAATTTTGTAATATGAATAAGGATATTGATAATGCAAAACTTGCAATTGTTATAAATCCACTTGCGACACCATTTAGTACATCAATTGAGTTTATTGTATTTCCCATGATTGGAATCATAAATACAACTAATGCCATGTAAAGTAATGGAATTGATACCGAACCAAATAATGGAAAGTCCAAGTTTGAATCATATGCACCAAGTAAGAGTATTGGAGCTGCACAGAATGCAAGTGCAAGAGGTTTAAACCAACCACCCATAGTTTTTTTGTCATCAATAAGACCAACAATAAACGCAAAGAAAGTTGTTAGAATAACAGCTAGTATTTCAGAGATAGGGAAAAATACATACAAAATTATCAATGATAATTCTATTCCAACAATTATTGATAGGCCTCCAGGTCTTGCAATCATTGTTTTTTCTTTTTTGTTTGCATCAACTACTGTTATGTTACGTTTTTCTAGAGCACGAATTACAAAAGGTGTCAAACCATATACAGAGAAAAATGCAACGACTATTGCAATTATTGCTGGGATTATTAGTTGTTCCAATTATTTGACCTTTTTTTCTACTTGAGACTTGATACTTTTTGCAAGAATCATACCAATTTTATCTATTGCTGCTAATTTCTCAAGAGGCGCTTTTTTGAGTGTGGTTTTGTTTTTGTAGCCATTTTTGTATAAAATTTGAGCACGAACTCGTCCAATTTGTTTAATTTTTACCAATTCAAGATATTTTTCTGGAACACCATGAACTACTTGTAGTCTGAGTAGATCTGATTCGTCAATGAGATTTTGGTATTCAGATACAATCTTTTTTTGTTCATTTTCTTTAGCGTGATCTCTCCAAAATTTAACAATCTCAGTAAAAGTATAGACCAAATCTTTTGCATTTTCTTTAATATAGAATATATCACCAGGTTCAGCATCAAAGTGTTCTGACATATCTTGGTAAGTCATGGCATCAATCCACTTGTAAAGAATTAACAAACTTTTGAAGCAGTCCTCGTCTGAAAATTTTTGTTGTGTGTATAATTTTTCATTTTTATTAATTAAATCATCCATATCTTCTTGATATTTATCAGGTACTGGAAACTGTGAATAAAATTCTGGGAGATTTGTAATCATATGCAATATTCCAAATGTATGTTTTGTTCCTCTTACATAATCTTCAACATAACCAGTCATATCAAAGGCAGTTTTTGGATCAATTCTTAAATAAAAAACTCTAATACCAAATTTTGTAGGTTCAAAACCATTGTCATCAGTAATCATTCCATATTCTTTTAATTTTTCAAGTTGTTTTGTTATCTTTTTTTCTAACACAGAATCATTTGATAGTTGGTATGCAGCAAAAGTTTGTGAAAAGAATTTAATTATTTTTTCATAAGATGTTGGCTTAAATTTAGATGCTGTAAAAATAAATCCAAGTAAATTAATTCTTAATGAACTATCTTCATCCAAAGTTTTTGATTCTAATGGTTCAGGTTCACCATCAACATAATGTTCTAATATTTCATCAGGATATCCTTTTGAAATGATTATTGATTCTCCCATATCATCATATTGGGGTCTACCAGCTCTTCCACACATTTGTTTATATTCTAAAATACTAATTTTTTCTAAACCATTGTTTGTATATCTCATAACACTTGGAATTACAACTCTTCGCGCAGGCAGATTTACACCAGCAGCTAAAGTAGGAGTTGCAGTTAAAAATTTTATATGTCTATTTTTATATTCAGTTTCAATTATTGTACGACATCTTTGATCAAGTCCTGCATGATGAAATGCAGTACCATTTTTCACCATTTGTGCCAATTCAGTAGTTAATTTTGTATTATCATAACTATCCTTTGGAAGAATTTTCTTTGAAATTTTTTCTAATTCTTTTTTTTGGTTTTCATTAAGCATTTTTACAACATCTCTTCCAGCCTCCTTTGCCCACGCTACAGCATTTTTTCGTGTCATTGCAAATATCAAACATTGATCTCCATCATCAACAGTATCCAATCCTAAACCAATCCAATCTTTCTGATGTCTAGATTCCTGACGATCGTTTGAGAGATTTCCTTCAGTTTCTTCTCGGTCTTGGTTCGTTATGATATGTCTACTGTATACGGCTTCAGATAATGGAACTCGTCTAAATGTACTCTCAACTAAATCGCAATCTAACCAATCCGCTAATTCATCACTATTCGATATGGTTGCACTGAGTCCAATTATTCTAGGTGGATTTTTTCCAATAAATCCAGATCTAAGTCTAGTTAGAACAATTTCTAATGTTGGACCTCTAGTATCATCACCAATCAAATGAATTTCATCAGAGACTACCAAACCTATATCATAGATCCAATCTTGTTGAAATGCCATATTTGCATCCATACTTTCATTTGTGAGAAATATTACATCTGCATCTTCAAGTTTCTCTTTTTTTTCTTTTGAATCTCCAGTGGATAATGCAACTTTTATTTTTCTACCTAGATTAAATTTCTCTAATTTTTTAAATTCTTCAAATTTTTCACTGGTTAGGGCACGTAAAGGAGTTAGATAAACAACTTTTGTCTTATGTTTTGAAAGATGAGAAAGAGTTGCTAACATTGCAATTAGTGTTTTTCCACTTGCAGTAGGTATTGTTACTAAGATGTTTTTCTTGTCGTCAAATAATCCAGCTTTTACTGCTTCTTCTTGTGGCTCAAATAGTTTTTCATACCCTTGAGAAGTTAGAAAATCAATTACTTCAGGTTTTAGATCTAATTTACTTATTTTCATACTATGTTATAATGACCAGGTTTTGACTCATAAATAGATGAGTCTCTAGCCATTTTTCGAATAAAGTTTTTAGCTTCTTCTTCAGTAAACTTTTCAGTCTTTGCTAATTCTTCTACCAATTGTTTTTCTTCTACAGGGGTTTTATGTTCACCTTCAAGTGATTTCATTACATCCATGAATAACTGCATCTTTGATACCTCACTTCTAGGTCTTCCTTGTAATACTCCAAGATCCACTTTTCCAGTATTAACATCAATTCCTGCATCTTCAAACATACTTTGTAATAGATCAATTGCACGTTGCGCATCATCACCCTCAACTTGAGTTTTCATTAGTAAACGTGCTCTTGCAGTAGCCAATCTAATCAAACCCTCTAATTGTCTAGGCGTGACTGTAATCATTTCTTCAGCCTCAACATTTCTCATCTTCATATAATAATCAAGAATTTTTTCTTCAGCCTCCTTAGTTAAGATTGGATTTATTCTTTTTACATATGATAAATATTTGGTTAATGTTTCAGAATCAATTTGTGATTTTTTATCAATTCCACTTGGAGTGTGTAAATTAATTATGTGTTTAGCAATTTGTGTATCTCTTTCTTTTGATGGTTTGTCACGAACTACAAAAATTAAATCAAATCTTGTTAGTAATGGAACTGGAAGATTAACATTTTCTGTAATATTTTTGAAAGGATCATATTTTCCAAACATTGGATTTGCTGCTGCAAGAATTGAAGTTCGAGCATTTAATGTTGCAACAATTCCTCCTTTAGAAATACTTGCTGTTTGTTGTTCCATAACTTCGTGTAATGCACTTCTATCTTCAGCTTTCATTTTATCAAATTCGTCAATACAAACTAAACCTTGATCACCAAGCACTGTTGCGCCAGCTTCCAACATGAAAATTCCATTTGTGTCTCTAACAACTGCTGCAGTTAAACCAGCTGCAGTAGAACCACGTCCAGAAGTATACAAACCACGAGGAGCTACTCTAACACAGAATTTTAACATCTCACTTTTTGCAGTACCTGGATCACCAACTAGGAAAACGTTGATGTCACCTCTAATTTTACTACCATCTTCTAATTCCCTTTGTGTAGAACCAGCCATTAGTAACAAAATTGACTCTTTGATAATTTCATGCCCTGTAATATGAGGAGCATACGAGTCAATCAATTGTTGATACAAATCAGGACTTTTGGATAATGATTTAATCATTTTTTCTTCTTCAGGTGAAATTTCCTCTCTTTGAATTCTTCTTGATTTTTTATCTTTTTTACTACCTAAAAATTCAACATTATTTCCATCCAATCTTAATCGGTACAAAGGACTACTGTTCTTTGATACACCACTCATTTTCTCTTGTTCGATTCTAACTATTCCCGTAAGAACTACTCTATCACCAGGTCGTGCGTTATCTACCAAATCTTGTTTTACAGTAACATCAAGATAATGAGGTAACTGTCCAGGTGGAAGATCTTCAGGCAATTCTTGTAAACGTACAAATTGTACATCAATAAAACGGCTTGATTCAGGCTCTACACCGAGTTCTCTGTGAGTACATTTTGGATTTGAACACTGTACAGGAGATGTTAAAGATAAACCATGTCCAAGTAGAACATCAGTTCTATGTCCTTCTGGACAGACAAAAACTAATTCTTTTGCAAGAGGTTTTACTTCAGATGCTCTTAACACCATTCCAGAAACACTAGTAATTTTTCCAATAACTTCAGCGTTAATTTGACGCAAACTTCGCTGAACAGGATAATTTGCAATTCTTGCTCTTATTTCATGTTCAATTTTTTTTGCATATTTTGGAAAACGTTCTTGTAAAATTTCCTTTATTGCTCTTGAGAATGCTTCAAGAATTGAATCAGGATTTTCACCAAAAACAGATTCAATGTCAGGATGTAATACAAGATCGTTATAATCAATATTGATAAATTTAGATTTTGATGGCATCATATTATCAATATCATCAACATATCGGAAATTTCCTTTTTCATCCTTAAACTCTAGTAAGAATTTTTTTACATAGTCAGATAATGCAGATTCAGTTTGTGTTTCAAGTGTCATTTCTTTTTACCCAATATTTGTTCTTTAAATGCAAGACTAGCATTATGTATCTGATTATAATATACTTCTTCTTCTACACTAAGTTTTGACGAGAGGTCAGATGTAAGTTTGGATGAATCTGCCAATCTGACAATTTTACCCTGACGTATTCTAACTAATTGATTTAACATACTCTCAGCTTTATCAAAGTCAACAGTTTCAAGTTTTTTCATGTATGCATGAAGTTTAATGTAAAAATGTTTGTCTAATGTCGCAAGTGTATCTTCATCTGCAATATCTTCTTTAACTTTTGCTTGTTTTAATTCTTTAATCATATCTTGCTCATGTAAAATTACATGTTTTTCTGATTCTAAAATATCAGCAACCCATCTAGGAATATTCATCATTTCATTTTCTTTTCCGTCTATCTGTACACCAGATACATCCATCTTTAGGTCATGTTTGAATTCGACTTTAACATCTTCTAGACCATATCCTATCGAATGAACTTTGATTACATCTTCTAATTCCAATATTGATCACACACCTTTCAGGGATTTATGGACAGCGATCGATCAATTTTCTCAACAATTAGCTTTGATCATTTGATCCTTCTAGGCATTTATTAATAACAAAATGGGTTTGCAACTATGACAATTTCAGATATTATGTGGGTAGAGAAGTATAGACCAAAGAAAATCTCAGAAATAGTCAATCAGAAAGATATCAAAGGTAGCCTTTCAGCACTACTCAAAAATCAAGAAGAGATGCCACATTTACTTTTTTCAGGTTCTGCAGGAGTTGGAAAGACTACGATGGCATTGTGTATTTCTCAAGAGATTTTGGGAGACAAATGGAAAGACTACACACTAGAGCTGAATGCATCAGATGAAAGAGGAATCAACATGGTAAGAGAAAGAGTGAAAAAATTCTCACGATTTGCAGGACTAGATACAGAGATTCCATTTAAAATAATTATTTTAGATGAGGCAGATGAGATGACGTCAGATGCTCAAACAGCATTGAGAAGAATTATAGAAGACACAGCAAAATTTTGTAGATTTATTTTGATTGCAAATAACATTTCAAAAATTATCAATCCAATTCAAAGTAGATGTGCAGTTTTCAAATTTTCACAAATTGATGAAAAAGAGATCACCACACATCTAAAAGCTGTATTAAAAAAAGAAAAAGGTAAGGCTGATGAAAAAGGTCTAAAAGAAATCGCAGGATATGCAGGAGGAGATCTTAGACATGCAATCAATCTATTACAAACCGCTGCAAGTACAGGAGATATCACTCAAGATAGCGTGAAAGCAGCTGCAGGATTAACAAAAACAAATGATGTAGAAGATGTTTTAAAATTAGCAGTTTCTGGAAAAATTCAAGATTCTAGAAACAAAATGATTGAGCTGGTCAAAGTGTATGGAATGTCAGAATCAGACTTTCTCAAATATATCAATCAAGCATTATTTTCTGCAAAATATGATAATCTGGAAGAGTTATCACAGATTATAGCAAAATATGATTATCGAATTTTAGTTGGTTCAAATCCAGAAATTCAATTATCAGCAATGCTAGCAGAATTAGGTAAATTTTCTAAATAATTAAAAACCCTCAGGTGGTTTTTGCACAAATACATTGCATACAAGAGCATCAGTTTTTTCATCTCTATATTGAACATTACAAGAGACAAATTTTCCCTTTAATGCACGCTCTAAATCTTCAAGAGTTGTTTCCTTGTATTCAGGATTTTCAGGATTATCAATTTTAGATATTATGATTTTTTCAATTCTGCCATACTGTTCCTGATTATCTTTTCTATAATGAGTCACATCTAATTCAAATGCATTTCCAGAGATACATCTTACAACTGGTCCTCCAATTCCATCTCCCATGAAAAATATGAGATAATACAAGTATAAATTTCAAAATTAAAACGCCGAGAGAGGGATTTGAACCCCCGCGTTCTTGCGAACACAGGCTCTCAAGGCCCGCGCCCTACCAGGCTAGGCGACCTCGGCAAAAATTGGTGGTAAATACTGCTTAAAATTTGTAAGTATCAAACGAGAAAGTGAAAATTTAGAGTAAATCTAATCGTGTGCGTGAGGATTTTCTGAACCAGATTCCATTTTCACAAAAGTTCCAGCTGCTTTCTCGTGAGCTTCTAAGTTAGATTGATCAACAAGAACAGCTTGTGGTGGACAAACTGAGACACATGCCATACAATAGATACAGTCATGTTCTCTTATAGCATCTGCTTTGTCGGTAAAATCGCGACGTTCTTCTTTTTCAGTTTCACCTACACCTTTCCATTCAGTGGTATCTTTTACTGCGTCAATTCCTGATACATCCTTATCAGTTCTATACCATTGAAAAACTTGCACGGGGCATGCTTCAATACAAGCACCATCTGCAACACAAACATCCCAATCATTTGCAACCATTGTTCCAGTAATACCAAGTTTCTCCATTTTTTCGCCGCGTTTTTCATAATCGGCTAAAACTTGTTCATTCTTGGATGCATCCCATTCATTTTGTCCTTCACCTGCTTGTGATGGCCAAACCCAATGGAAATTACCAGAAGGACCATCAATGATTTTACCAATTGGTTTCTTATCACCGTGGCAAAAGTCTTCATTAATTGGCATTATTCTAAGATCGTAGAGTTATTATTTAAATCTAAATAAAATTAGTGGGAACTAAACATGATTTACAAATATTTTGAAAATATCTACGTTCATATCTTTTCACGTTAACTGACATCATGGACATTATCAAATATGACATTTACAGTGGTCCAAATATTGGAATCTATAGTACAGTAAATGATGAGTTTATTTTTCTGCCAAGAGGATTTGCAGATGGGAAATCTGAAAAATTATCAGAATACCTAGAAGTCAAACCATTAGAGGTTTCAGTTGCAAATGCCAGAGTATTGGGGGTTTTGATGGTAGTAAATAATCATGGCATGCTTTTGCCTAGCACATGCTCAGAGGGAGAATTTAATCACTTTAAGGAAAATACAGATCTTAATGTAGAAATCTTAGATGTAAAGAATAATGCACTTGGAAATATGATGAGTGTGAATAACAAAGGTGGAATTGTGTCACCATTAATTCCAAAAGAGGATTTGCAAAAAATACAGGATGTTTTAGATATAGAAGTATTACAATCCAAAATTGCAGGATTTCAACAGGTTGGAGCAGTCATGGCTACATCAGAAAAAGGAACTGTGGTTCATCCAGAAACAGATGAGGAAGATATGAAGACCATTAGTAATTTACTAGGCGGGAATATTGAAGCTGCTACAATTAATGGAGGAATACCATTTGTATCATCCGGAATATTAGCAAATAACAATTCAGTTGTAGTTGGTTCACTAACTAATGGTCCAGAAATTATGATGCTCACTAGAGCATTTTTACATTAATAGTTTTTTTACATGTTCTAATAACTCAGAAATTAAAATTTTATTTTCAGTTCTATCTGACATATTTCTTACAACAACCATATTTTTTGAAAGTTCATCTGGACCTACAATTATAACAAATTTTGAGTTTGTTGATTGTTCCATTTGTTTTTTTAATGCTCGACCAGATAGATCAATATCAGTGGGGATAGAATTCTCTCTTAAGATAGATGCAATCGTCATGGCATTTGATTTCACATCTTCATTTACATACAAAACAGAAATACGATTAGTTTTTTGTAAGAATGATGAATTTTGATTTTCCAAAGCAAGTATTATCCTTTCAACACCACCTGCAACACCTGTAGCGCCAAGATCATCTCTACCAAAAACAGATGGCAAATTATCATATCTTCCACCACCGACTAATGCACCAATATCGAAGTTTTTATCAAAAGCCTCAAAAACTATTCCTGAATAATAATCAAGACCACGAACAATTCCAAAATCAATTTGAATATTATTTACATTGCGATTTTTTAACGATTCAAAAAGAGATGTAAGTTCAGTCCAGTTTTCAAATTGTGTTACATCGAATTTTTTAGATATTTCATCTGGAGATCCTTTCAATTTTGAAAATTCTATTATTTTTTCTAATTTTTCTTTAGAATATCCCTTTTTTTCATATTCAGATATGATTTCCTGTTCAGATTTTTTCTGAATTTTATCTATAGCACGAAGAATATCTGAAATAACCTCGGAATTTTCAGATTCAAAAATTGATGAGATGTATGATTGAGTGATTTTTCTGTGCGAGATACTAAGAACTATGTTTTCAAGACCAAGATTTGAGAAAAATTTTGAGGTAAACTCAATAATTTCTGCATCAGTTTCAGTATTTTGTTTTCCAAATATTTCAATATCCCATTGATGGAAAAATCGATATCTTCCTTTCTGTGGTTCATCATATCGCCACACTCCTCCAAACGCAGAGATTTTTGCTGGAAGTTTCATTGATTTTTGTCCAGCAATATATCGTGTTAGACCAATTGTAAAATCAAATCTTAATGAAACTTCTCGGTCTCCTTTATCATTGAAAAAATAAACATCATCACGAATTGTAGGTCCACTTTTTGCTTCTATAACTGACATCAATTCAATTGGAGATGGTTCCATTAAATCAAATCCAAAAGTATTGGCAGTTTCAATAAAATGTTGTCGGATATATTCAATTTTTTGAATTTCCATATTTTCAAAATCTTTCATTCCTCTTGGTAGATCCATTTACAAAAAAAATTGAAACAACGAATTTAGACTTTGCTGTTGTAGTTGTAACTAATTAATAATAGAATATCATGGATATGAAGTGAGTTACAGAACATTAGAGCACGCAACAGACGCAATAATCGAGGTTACTGCAGATAATTTGAAAGAAGCATTTCAGATAGCAGGGATTTCTGTAATAGAGACAATTCTAGATAGCACAAAAGTCGACGAGATAGATAGTAGAAAGTTAGTAGTTAAAGGAAAAGATCTCAAATACTTGTTATATAATTGGCTTGAAGAGATCATAATTTTAACCATCACAGATGGATTTGCTGGAAAAAGAATTGAAATAGATATTCTAAGAAATGAAAATTACGAAATACATGCAGAAGTTTTTGGTGAAGCAATAAATTTGAAAAAACATGAATTCAAAGTTGAAATAAAATCACCTACATTCCATGAAATGGAAATTAAAGAAGATGATAAAATCGTGATGAAGTATTTACTTGATTTGTAATACAATAAATATTGTAAATAAAATAATGAATTATGGAAGATGAAGAATTAGAAAATATTAAGAAAAAACAACTAGAAGATTTACTAAAACAACAAAATATCAATAATATTCTAAATGAAACACCTGTAATGGAATTGACATCGCAAAATTTTAACCAAGAAATTAGCAATAATGATTTACTTCTAGTAGACTTTTGGGCTGAGTGGTGTGGACCTTGTAAATCAATGCACCCAATATTTACAAGAATGGCAAAAAAATACAAACAAGTTAGATTTGCAAGAGTGAATGTAGATAATGCTCAAGATATTGCAATGAAATACGGCGTTCAATCAATTCCAACATTTATCATGTTCAAAAATGGTGAAATTGCAAATCAAATGGTTGGAGCCGTAGGAGAGCCTGGAATACACATGATTTGTAAGAAGTTTACAGAAAATCAGTAGCCATAGACAGGATTAGTTTCTCGTTGAATACTAACAATTTCATTTAGTGTTTGTAATTCTTCAGAAGAAAGTTTATGAGCATATTTTTTCAAAAGTTGTTTTGCTTCTGATGGAGTAGGTAAGGTGTAAAATACATCTTCTTCATTAATTTGTCTTCCAATTGTAACATTTTGTACAGAACATGCAACTTCTTCACCGGTTTTAACTTCTTGAACAGTTTTACCGTCTGCCTCTAGTGAGTGAATGTTACCAATTTTCTTTCCATTTTTATTTGTAAATGCAATTTTTTGTCTAAGTGTTCCGATATCAACACGTATTCCAAAGACAGCAGGGTTATTGTTACGGAAAGTATATCCTTTTAGAAAAGTGAATTTTGATATCGGAGTGAATTCTTTGAAAATAGAATTTTCAAGATCTGATTTGTCATCATCTACCCACTGAGAATAAGTATCAATTAAACTATAGATTACTTTATCCTCAAATACTCTTATGTGACTTTCATCACATTCGGTTTTTGCATCATCAAATACTTTGACATTAAATGCCAAAATGACTCCAAGATGACGGTCCTTATCTTTAATTGCTTTTGCTTGCATTACATCTCTACGTGTTACAGGACCGATGTCAGCTTTTGCTATAGGTATTTGTTGTCTTCTAAGCATTTCAGTAATAGCTTCTAGTGAACCAATTGTATCACATTTTAAAATTAAACCAGTGGTTTCTGTATCAATAAAAACAGATTCCATTTCAGATTCAAGTGTTTTTTTGAACTCTTCTGCAATTTCTTGTTTTGGAGAAGCATAAACGGTTGTTCCTGGAAGAACACCGTCAAGGTCAGGTGATGCAATTTTTATTCCTGCTGCGGCTTGTACCTCATCTATTGGTTTGAATTTATCTCTCGGATCACGCATTTCATCTAGAGGTTTAGGTAACAAGAGAGCCTTAGGTTTTGTAATAATTACAGAATCTCTCTTTGCTAGAACAATATTGTCATCTTTTTGAAGATGACCATCAATTAGAATCATGTTTGCTGTTGGGCCTAATCCAACCTCATCATTTACTTCCAAAACAATTCCACGTGTTTGTTTTTCTTCTTGTTCCAATTTTTTACTTAAGAATTGTTGTGTCAAACCAACTAGTACGGCCAATAATTCAGGTATTCCAACACCAGATCTAGCACTTACAGGTACAATGGATATTTCTTTTTTGAAATCTTGAACTCTATAGAATGCTTCAGATTGATAACCCAGTATTGATAATGCCCCCACAACATTGTAAATTTGCTCATCAATGTTTGTCTGTATAGAAGGAGACTGTTTCTTTATTGCTTGAGAAATGTATGCATCATCGGTTTGCTGCCAACCAGATATCATATCCACTTTGTTTAGTGCAACTACGAATGGTACTTTACGACTTTCAAGAATTTTTAGACTTTCA
Organism: Candidatus Nitrosopelagicus brevis; assembly: GCF_000812185.1. Taxonomy (NCBI): domain Archaea; kingdom Thermoproteati; phylum Nitrososphaerota; genus Candidatus Nitrosopelagicus; species Candidatus Nitrosopelagicus brevis. The sequence goes on from NZ_CP007026.1 coordinate 1,008,403, forward strand.
TTCGTTTGAGGCTGAAAACCACGATTGATATCAACAACTAATATTGCAATATCAGCAGCAGAACCACCTCTTGCTCGAAGATTTGTGAACACCTCATGTCCGGGTGTATCAATTACTAAAATTCCAGGTACTTTATTTTCTGCGTTACCTAATTTTTCATAAAGTGAACCACATAATTTTTGAATGATGTCATCAGGTAAGAAACTCGCTCCAATATGTTGAGTTATACCACCAGCTTCTCTACCTTGTACTCCGGTTCCTCGAATTTTATCTAAAAGGGATGTTTTCCCTGAATCAACGTGACCTAATACAGCCACAATGGGTTGTCTTATACGCAATGTGAATCACTTGAATACCACACTTACTTCCTTATCAAAGCTTTCTGTTGAATCAGATGCATGTATTATGTTTTCAGTGAAACCTAAACCAAAATCACCGCGAATTGAACCAGGTTCAGCTTCAAAAGATTTTGTTGCGCCAACCATCTGTCTTGTTGTAGCAACAGCATTGTTACCTTCAACAACTGTGACAACAACTGGACCAGATGTCATGTATTCTAGTAATTCACCAAAAAATGGTTTATCTTTATGAACTGAATAAAATTCAGTTGCTAGTTCTTTAGTAAATGTAAACATCTTTAGTTTTAAAATTGTAAAACCTTTTTTTTCAAATCTTGAAATTATTTCTCCAATTAATTTTCTTTGTACACCATCAGGTTTTACAATGAATAATGTTTGTTCAGACAATTTACTTCTTCTGTTTAATTCCGCCTTTAACGTATTTGTTTGTCCATTTGAATTTTCTAGGATCTCTTTTGAGAGTCATGTAATTTTTTTTACATTTTGCAGAGCAGAACCAAAGAACAGTTCCATCATTTTTAACGAACATTGTTCCAGTACCCTTTGCTACAGGACGGTCACAAAAACTACAAGGTTTTACTAACAGACTCATGATAATCACTAATGTAATTTCTTTGCCTCACGTTCAGTTTCACGTAAAATTAGTACTTCGCCAACTCTAGGTGAGCCTTTAACATTTCTAGTTAGAACACGACCTTTGTCTTTACCTTCACGAACTTTAACTCTAACTTGGATAACTTCTCCTGCAATTCCAGTTCTTCCAACGATTTGAATAATATCTGCAGGAGTTAATACGTCAACTTCAGATTCTTTTTGCTGACTCATTGTTCAGTCGAGCCACCTTTTAGTTTAGCTAGGGATGCAACAACTTCATCGACAATATGTGATGCATCTCCGGATTCTAATATAGCAGCGGCAGCTGATGTGACATCAATTCCAAGAGCTTTTCCTAGTTCTTGTTTACTTGGAACAAATGCATAAGCTGCTTTTTGTTCTTCACAGATTAGTGGAAGATGTGCTACAACCTCTGGAGGTTCTACATCTTCTGCAATAATGATTAATTTACTAATTCCACGTTCAATGGCTTTTGTTGCCTCATTTGTACCTCTAACAACTTTACCAGATGTTGCAGATACTCTTAGGGCTTCAAGGATCGGACTAACAAGTTCTTCCGGTGTTTCAAATTTTACGTAATATGCTTTAGCCATTATGAGCATGCCCCAAAATGGTCTTAAATATGTTATCAGGCGAGAATTGATTTGGTTTTTTCAACAAAATTAGAGATTAATGAATCTAGATTTTGTTGAGAGTTTGATTCTCCATAAATTCGAATTATAGGTTCAGTTCCACTTGGTCGAATCATGACCCAGTTGTCTTTATCCACTTGAATTTTTATTCCATCAGATGTGTTTGAATCAGGAAATTCTTTCAAAAGCTCGGAAATTACGATTTTTGATTTTTCTAAAGAACATTCTATCTTTGTTTTTGTGGTAAAACTTGGAGGTAAGTTTTTGATATTTTGGCTAAGATCCAATTGAGACTTTGAGAGTAGATCTAACATTAGCGCTAAAGTCATAGCACCATCTCTAACATGATTATGATTTCCAAACATAAAACCTCCATTTTCTTCATAACCCACTAATGCATCATCATTTACCATTCTTCTAGAGACTTCTACACTACCCACTTTAGTTCGTACTACATGGGAATTGGTTTTTTCAACAATATTTTCAATGATATTACCAGAATTGAGACAGGTCACTACCTGTGAATTAGGATATTGTTGAAGAAGGTAATCACAAAGAAGTAAGGCAGAACTATCACCTGTTAAGATTTTTCCAGTTTCATCACAAAAAATACTTCTGTCACCATCACCATCAAATGCAATTCCAAAATTTGAATTTGTATCAACAACTAATTTAGATAATTCATCAAGGTTTTGAGGGGTTGGTTCTGAACCACGACCTGGAAAATCACCATTGATTTCCTCGTTGATAGTATGGACATCACAACCTAAATTTTCACATAATTTTTTTGCCGTAACAGCTTGTGCACCGTTTCCAAGATCCAAGCACACTTTGAATTTTTTTGCCTTTATAGAATCAATATCAATTAAGGAAATTATTCCATCAATGTATGTTGAAATAACATTTGTTTCTTCAAATGATTTACCAAAAGTACTAGCTTTAATCCAATTTTTTTCATCAAAAATTTGCTCAATTTTTCGTTCATCTTCACGAGAGATTTCTACACCATCTGATGCTACAGGTTTGATTCCATTGTATTGTGGAGGATTGTGTGATGCAGTAATCATTAATCCACCATCATAACCTAATTTTTTTGTCGCATATTCTAAACAAGGAGTAGGCACAAGTCCAGCCATATAGCAATCCAAACCTGAATAATTTAACGCTGAAGAAACAACTTTTGCAACAATTGGACTAGAATGTCTGCCATCATATCCAACCAGAATTTTTCCTTGTTTGAAATGGGCTGCTAGTGACATGACAAGATCATTAACGAATTCTAGTGTAAAGTCCTCAGAAAAAACACCACGAACACCGTTTGTGCCAAATAATTTTTTCATATTTTCAATTCAATACCGATAAATTTGTCTGTTGTTGCACAATCCTTGCGGGTGTCGCCCAGCCTGGTCAAAGGCGCAGGGTTTAGGACCCTGTCTCTTAGGAGTTCGTGGGTTCGAATCCCACCACCCGCATTATTTGATTTTTTTTACAAAATACCTTAAGCATATATGAGATTAAACAGAAACGTCGGCATTGAAAAAAACATTAATCGGAATTACAGTAGTAGGAAAAGACAAGGAAGGAATTGTAGCTAATTTTACAAATTTTGTTTTTGAGCGAAAAGGTAACTTAGAAAGAGTAAATCAAAATGTCATTAAAGGTCTTTTTGGCATGTATTTGGAAGCATCATTTACAAAAAAGATCGACATAAAGAGATTTGATTCTGATTTAGAAAAATTGGGTAAACAATTGCATATGGAAGTGAATACACATCACGAATCAAATTCACAAAAGAACATAGCAGTGTTTGTAACAAAAGAACCACACTGTCTACAGACATTAATTCGCGCACAAACAAGAAAAGAGCTAAAAGGAAAAATTGCAGTGGTAATTGGTACAGAAAATACTCTTTCAGGAATGGCAAAAAAAGCAAAATTACCTTTCGTATTAATTAATGAAAAAAATCAAGATAAAGCTGAAGCTAAAATCATTCAAGTGTGCAAAAAATATGATGTTGACTTAATTGCATTAGCAAGATACATGAGAATATTAACGCCAAATTTTGTTTGGAGATATCCAAATAGAATAATCAACATCCATCCATCATTACTTCCTGCATTTCCAGGAGCTATGGCTTATGCACAAGCTTTTGAGAGAGGAACAAAAATTATTGGCGTAACATCACATTACGTTACAGAGAATCTTGATCAAGGTCCAATAATTTTTCAAGATTCATTTAGCGTAAAACCTGAACATACATTAGAATCAATAAAAAGAGCAGGACAGAAACTTGAAGCAGAAGTTTTGTTAAAAGCAGTAAGAATGCATCTAGCCGATAAGTTAGAAGTTAGATGGAGAAAAGTACATACAAAGTGATCTGATGATTATTCGAGATCAATTTGATCCTGATTTAAGAAAGAGGATTAAACAAAAAAAACAGATTGCAATAATTCCTGTAGGCTCAATTGAACAACATGGTCCACATCTACCAATTTCAACAGATTCAGATATTGTTACAGAAATTTCATTGAGATTTTCAAAGAAGATTGATGGTATTCTTCTTCCTACAATCAATTATGGAATTTCAGATGAACATTTTCCATTTTTTAATCTAAGCGTGAAAAAATCTACATTATCAAAAATGCTAGATGATATTTGTGGGTCATTAATTAAAAATGGAATTTCCAGAATTTTGATAATTAACGGTCATTATGGAAATTTAGATTCTTTGAAAGATTTTGAAAGAAAAAAGAAGAAAAGTCGAAAGATCAAGGTTCTTTCCTATTGGAAGTATATGGATAGAGAGTTTGATCATGCAGGAAATGTCGAGACATCAATTATGCTGGCGATTTCAAAAAACGTGAAAATGAATAATGCAAAAAAAGGTTTTCAAACAGATGGCATGTCAAAACAAGAAATTTCAAAAATCAACAAACTGGCACAAAAATCATTTCCAAAAGTTACAGGAAATGGAGTTTGGGGGGATCCTACCAAATCATCAGCAAAATTAGGAAGAAAAATCATCAACGAAGTAGTAAATAATCTTGTAAAAGAGTCAAACTTGACTTACTGAAACAAAACGAAAAATTCACCAGTGAACGTTTAATATACTCCTCATTAATGGAATCAATAAGTGAAATAAATGTCCGTAGATATGGCAGTAAAAGTACTCGATGAAAGTATCAACAAAAAGGTACTGATAAAGCTCAAAGGTGGCAAAACCATTACAGGTATGCTACAAGGCTTTGATCAACACATGAACCTGCTACTCGACCAATCAGAAGAGATCCCTTCTGAAGGTGATTCAAAAAGCCTAGGATCCATTGTAGTTCGTGGAGATAATGTTGTTATGATATCTCCTCCAGCAGAATAGGTGTTCTCTAATGACTAGAGGCACACCATCAATGGGTAAGCACAACAAGGCTCACACACATATCAGATGTAGAAAATGTGGAAAAAATTCTTTGCACAGACGTCTACATAGATGTGCAAGTTGTGGATGGCCTGATGCAAAATGGCGGAAATATAATTGGATAAAACGGAGCGTTCCTGCGTTATAATTAATTTTGAAGCTATTTTCTAAAACAAAAAGTAAATTCCAAACTCCATCTATTGGTTCAAATTCACAAATTGTAAGTCAATTACACTCATTAGAAATTGAAAAAGATATTCTAACAAAAACAATTGCCAGACTGTATCAAAATGAAACAGATTTGACTAAAATTCAGAAAGATAGACTACTACTAAGATATCAACATCAGTTAGGCGTAGTCATTACTAGAATTGAGAAGATAGAGAAAGCAAGTAAACACCCAGATCTAGGACCACTAGGTGATGGATTAATTACATTAATGGATCAGAAATTATCACAACTTGATCAAAGACTATACGAATTAACATCAAAGATTCAGGTTGCACAAGTAGAAAGTGATGTTCAGAGCAAGAAAAAAAGTAAGAAATCAGAACAAATAGAAGAAAAATCAAAACCAATTTTTGAAAAACCTATTGAAGAATATGCTAACAAGAGTTCAGAGAAATTCGAGATTACAACTCTTACATCATTGCCAAAATTAGACCCTGTGAAACAAACAAAATACGATGAAATGTTGTCTCAGCTAAGTAGTGATGTCATAACACCACCACCAATGAAACCAAAAGTTTCTGAAGAACAGAAAATTGAAACACCTGAGATTAAACAAACAAGTCTAGTTCCAGTAGTCGAAAATAAACCAGAACCTGTTGTGGAACCAGTTGAGTCGGTAACAAAACCACTTTTCAACAATATGGCAAAACCAATTGTAGAATTACCAGAAGAAGCAGAAATTGATGATGATGATGATGACGACGATCTTGCTGCAATTAAAGCAAGAATTACAAAAACATTGTCAAACATTGAACAAGCAGAGGTCGATTAATGTCATTTGATGATGCCATCAAGGCATTATCTTTAGATGCTTTGAAAAATGTAAAAGATGGACATGTCATAGGTTTAGGAAGTGGACGTGCAGCAACTGCATTAGTTAAATCATTATCAAAATATATCAAAACAAAAAAAATTGCAGTAAAATGTGTACCAACCTCAATGCAGATCAAATTAATCGCAGAGAAAGGAGGTTTAGAATTAATTGATGCAGATCAAATTGATAAAATAGATTTAGTATTTGATGGTGCAGATCAAATTGATAAAAATAAATTTTTGATAAAAGGTGGTGGTGGAGCATTACTAAAAGAAAACATACTGATCAGTGCTGCAAAAAAAGTAATCATCATGGCAGATAGTTCAAAATTTGTCAAAGATTTTAACAGAACAATTCCAATTGAAGTTCAACCCTCAGCAAGACAGATTGTTTGGAAAAAAATTGAAAGATTAAGCGGTAAGCCAGAATTGAGAACACTAGATAGAGGGTATCCATTTTTTACAGAAAATTCAAACATTATACTTGATTGTGGTTTTGGAGTAATCAAAAATCCAAAAATACTACAACAAAAATTACTCAACATTCCAGGAGTAATTGAAGTCGGAATTTTTACAAGAAAACCAGATATAATCTACAAAGCAAAAGCAAACGGTAAATTTGAAATTTTAACTTAATTTTCGTGGTACAAAATTTCCATAACCAGGCTTTCCAATCACTTCAAAATCTTCAGCAACAACTGTACCTCTAACAATTGTTTTTACAGGCCAACCTTTGAGATTCCATCCATCATAAACAAGATAATCCGAAAATCCACCAAAAAGTTCAGGAGATACTTTTTCCTCTTTCTTTAAATCAATCATCGTAATATCAGCGTCATATCCTTTTTCCAAACTTCCTTTACCAGATAAACCAAAAATTTTCGCTGAATTTGTACTTGTTAAATTAACTAATTGATTGAGATTAATTCTATTTTTGTTAATACCTTCGCTAAGTAATATTGGCAATGAGGTTCCAATTCCAGGAAATCCTGCCAAAGCCCCCCAAACATCATCGCCACCAAGTTTTAGTTTTAATTGATTGGCAACATGATCAGTTCCTATTGTATCAATTTCATTATTTTGTAAAGCATTCCATACAGATTGTACATCATTGTTTGTTCTGATTGGAGGCATGACTTTTGCAAGATAACCAGTTTGAGTTTCATGAGATAATGTTAGATAATGAGGACATGTTTCAACAAAAATTTTAGTTCCTTTTTTCTTCTCTTCTTTTATTTTATCTAATGCCAACTTTGAACCAATATGTACAAAATAGATTTGACAATCATATTTTCTTCCATATTCACAGATTATCTGAATTGATTTTGCTTCAAAATTTGGAGAACGACTTTCAGACCATGCGTTTAAGCCATCATGATTTTTTTCTTTTTCTGTTTTCATTCCACATGAACATTCTTGATAATCTTCAGCATGAACTAAAACAGGGCACTTTAGAGATGCTGCATTTTTAACTATTTTTTCAACTAATTCATTTGTAACATTTACTTCAGCAGCAATTAATTTTTCTTCTCCAGGATTCATTTCCATGTATACATGGCCAACATCACCGCCAAGATTCATGTATATTTTAAATGAAATAATTTTATTTTCTGCACAATACTGCATTTCAGCAATTTGAGAATCATCAAAAATTGAGGCATGTAGAGTATAATCAATATAATGAGAATTTTGACTTGCGAGAAGATGTTTGTTAAGAGATTCTTTGTACGAGCCTTTTAATCTAAACATCCTAATCATTGTAGTGACACCACCTATTGCAGCTGCGTGTGATTCACTAATCGCAGCTTGATCAATTGGCGAATAAACACCATAGTGAACATGAGGATCAACTAATCCAGGAATACTCACTAAACCAGAACCATTAATTTTTTTATCACAATCAGGGGCATCGTTAGTGATTAACTCTATTTTTCCATTTTCAACAACAATATTTTTTTCAATCATACCTTTTGGGGTTATAACATGTGAGTCAGTAATGAGTAAATCGTAAGTCATTATTTTTCTAAATTTTCTAGACTGTACTATAGTAAAAATGAATATACATTGTAGAAAAATGCAATTATTAGGGCCGATAGTTTAGGGGTAGAGCGCCACGTTCGCAACGTGGAAGTCGAGGGTTCGATTCCCTCTCGGTCCATTTCACGAAAACATTATACAGAGAAAAGATATAATTTTGTTATGAAAGTATTCAATGGAAAAAAGGCAGCAAATGATTACATGTCTGCACATACATTAGCATTTTCAACACCAGAGCTTACCTTAATGAGATATTCATTTTGGTTAGGAGACATGGTGAAAGACCCAGAAGGAAAAGAAGAGAGTATACCAAGACTTTACACATACGTAGATGAAGAAGATTATGCACCAGTTCAAATAATCGATGATGATAAATTTGAAGCAACAGGTGCGCTTTTTAAATCAAATTTGTATGGAAGTGCAAATGATGGTTCTTCTGAAGAAGAACAATTTTGTTCTGAATGTGGTTCAAAAAATTCACCTCAAGCAAAATTTTGTAGAGAATGCGGAGCCAATCTTAGTTAAAGAATTATTGTTTTGAGCCACATTTCGTGCAAAATTTAGCACCCGGTCTTAATTCTGCACCGCATGATGTACAATTTCCACCACTTTGTTTTGGTGGAAGTAATCTAGGATCTGGTGTAGGTAAAGTTCCTGGTTCATTAAATGAAGAAGCTGAAGGAGGTGCACCCATAACAGAAGGAGGACCGCCAACAGGGTTTTGTGCACTTCCACGAGGAGGAGCACTTGGCATCACTCCTGGTTGACCCATTCCTGGTTGACCCATTCCTGGCATTAATCCAGGAGAATGTGTTGCACCGGTACCACCGCCACCTCTTGAAACTTGATCTAATGCTTTTTTTAATTCCATTAATGAATTAACACCTAAAAATAATAAAGCAGAATAAGAAGCGGTGTAATCACCTAATTTTTGAAAAAATTCTTTATCAGACATTTGTCCAGATTTATACAAATTGTTTGCATCTAGAAAAGATTCGTAATATCCTTGTGTATCAGTAAATAATGCTTGTAACTTATCAAAAGTAAGATTGTATGTATCAATTTCTCCTAGTGACATAATTGAATGAGGAGAATCTAATATTAATAGTTTAGAATAAAAAGAGAAAAATTAGTAGAGCCTAAATTTTATCGAGTGCTCTATCTATCATGTTTTGGTATACTTCTTTAGAGCCTGCGCCTACTTGTTGAGCTATGATTTCACCTTTGTTCAAGAGTAACAATGTTGGAATACTAAACACATTGTATTTTTGTGCAATTTCTTGTGCATTATCAACATTAACTTTTACAAAGTTGACTTTACCATCATAATCTCCAGCAAGTTCTTCTACAACAGGTCCAACCATTCTACATGGTCCACACCATTGTGCCCAAAAGTCCACAAATACCGGTTTTTCAGAATTGAGGACATCAGTTTCCCATGATTTTGGATCAGCTATTTCTGTTATTGCCATGATTAACAAATTTTATCAAAAGTTCACATCTAAAAATGTATTTGTGATTATAACACCGTGTTGCCAAATATTTTAAAGAATTTTCAAAATATACTTAAATGACGTACTGGGTGTATGAGAACATGAGTGCAGAACTTCGATTGAAAAAACTTAGAGGTTCAGGGGGATTTGTTATGGCAAGAGTAACTGATGAACAACAAAGTAAGGGAAATCTTGGAGGACCAGATCTATTTTTAGCTCCAATTGGAAGATTAGAATCAGAATTAATTTCTAAATATACATGTAATACATGTGAAAAAGAGTTTGAAGGTAGTCCAAAAATTGAATTTGAGAATCCAAATGAGGAGGTTGCAGAGAATTTAGTTTTAGCCGAGAGAGGGAAATATCTATGCAATGGATGTGATGCAACAATTGCAGAATATAGGGAATTTAGAAAACCAGATGAGACAATGAATGTAGGATTAGCAAATCCAATAGACCAACAACAAGATACAGGTCTTTCAAGCTTTGATACACCAGTTCAAGAAGAAACTATGTCATCTGAAATTGTACAAGAGCCTATTCCTACTGGAGGAGAATTTAGATCAATTTTTGGTATGGATGTTTTTGATGAAAGTGCAAAAAAAATTGGAAAGGCAAAACAAGTAGGTGTTGATGCAAATCAAGAATTGGTATTAGTTATTTCAGATGATGAAGGAAACGATATAACCATTAGTTGGAGTAGAATTGGAACTGTAGGCGAGGTCATCTTTTTAGGAAAATCTGAAAAAGCAGATGTGAAAATAGAACAAACTGTCGAAGTAGGAAACGGTTTAAGATGTCCAAGTTGTAATTTCGATAACAAACCAGACTCTAAATTTTGTGAGAGTTGTGGCGATAAGTTGGTATAGATAATCGATAAGATTTATCTTAGTAAATTTTCGAGCATACATGATTTGGGAAGTTCAACAAAGAGTCTAATCAAAGATGTAGTGATTATTGTTGTAGCAATTGCTGTAATTTGGTTAGGATTACAAGCAGTTTTTGGAACTTCAAATCCATTTTACGTGGTTTCAAGTGGAAGTATGATTCCAGCGTTAGAGGTTTATGATGTTATAGTTGTTGAAGGAAACACACCGTTTGAAGATATCGAAAAAGGAGACATAATTGTATTTTATTCACCAAAATTATACGAGCAAGGAAAAGAGAGAGTGATTGTTCATAGAGTTAGTTTGGACATGTCAACAGATGCTCAAAAGATAGTAAGAACAAAGGGAGATGCTAATCCATCTTCAATTGCAGGTACAGATTATCCTATAACAGAAAAGGAATATCTAGGTCAAGTAGAGTATGTGGTACCACAAGTGGGTTACATAACACAAATTTTACAACCACCAATCAATTACATAATAATTGCAGTCATAATTGGGGTCATGGTTGTGAAACATTTTGCAGGAAAAGAAAAGAAAAAAATTGAATTTCAGTATACAAAAGATAGTTCAGAAGTTAATGAGCCAGATAACAATTCAGAGGAAAATAAAGATGAGTCAACTGATAATACGCTTCACAAAGAAATAGCTGATGATTCAGACAAAAGTTTTGAAAATAATAGTGATTCAGAATATACTAAATCTTCAGAGTCAATAGATGACGATAAAAAAGAAATTTAATAAAATTACTTTTCAGGTATTTTGAATACACGTTTAAAGTATTCAGAATTTTCTTTCATTTCTTCAGGATCTTCTTTTACTTTAGCCAAATTTTTTGCAAGTTGTTTCTTGTAACCCAATTGCATTTGACGAGCAATTTGAATTCTTTGGGCCTGTGGTGATCCTGCACCATGCATTGATTCAGTAAGATAACCAACTGCATTTCGTCCCATTGTCATATTTTCAATTAATCTTAAGATTCTCATTCTATTTTCAACTTCAATTCCAGATTTACCTTTAAGATATTTTTCCAAGAGTGGTCCAGTTTCTGCACTTCTAAATTCTGCTTCAGATGGCAATGTAACTAGTATTCCACCTGCAACATCTTGAGCAAGTCTTGCTAATTCGTATGGCAATCTAGTAACATTGTGTTTACATACATTTGCAAGCATATCATCATTAAGAAATACACCAGATTTCATCTTGTGACCTTGATATGATGCAGCAATTCCTGCAGCATAGATTGATTCGTTAAGATGTGTCATTTCAATTATTTTATCCTTAATGTGTGAAACTTTTGGAACTCCATTATATTCAGCAATTGCTGCGGCTGCACCAATTAGAACATCACCTAAACCAGTTTTACAAACATAACTTCGTCTATGATAACAAGTGAATCGCTCAACTAGCATAGATGCAAATTCGTATTCACCATCCATAAAGATCATTTCGTTTGGTATGAAAACGCGGTCAAAGATTACCATAGTTTCTTGCCCACCAAATTCAGAGTTTCCAACATCAATGTCACCTGGCTCCATACTACGAGTATCACAAGATTGTCTTCCATAGATGTAAGTAATTCCAGGTGCATCTACGGGAAGTGCACCAACAATTGCATAATCTTTGTCATTTTCTAATAATCTCATAGTAGGCATTACAATCATCCAATGTGAGTTAATTGTACCAGTTTGATGTGCTTTAGCGCCTGTAACGTAAACACCTTTGTCATCTCTATCAACAATATGTAAAAATAAATCAGGATCTTCTTGCTCACTAGGTGCAAGACTTCTGTCACCTTTAACATCAGTCATAGCTCCACCAATTACCAAGTTTTCATGTTGAACCATTTTAATAAATTCTAATAGTCTCTGATGATATTTTGTACCATGTTTTTCATCAATTTCAAATGTTGTGGAATGAAGTGAGTTCATTGCGTCCATACCGACACATCTTTGGAAACATGTACCAGTAAGTTGTCCTAATTTTCTTTGCATTTTATTTTGTAAAACTAAATCTTCTGCACTTTCGGCAATATGCAGAAAACGGTTTACTCTTTCGCCAGAAATTGAAGATTTAGGAAATGCTAGTTCTTCTTCTTCAACTGCAAGATCGTATGTTTTTGCTACTGCATTAATTGAAGGTCTGATCATAGGGTGACTAACTGGTTCTTTTACTAGTTCACCAAACAGGTAAACTTTTAGATCTCTACCTTTGAGACTCTCAATATACTCTTCTCCAGTTCTGATTGGTTTGACTGTTTTTTGCATGTCGACACTACACTTAGTGATTCAAATAATTAAAAAGTTTCCAATTAAAGCTGTGCCTAACTATAAACCAATACGCACATCTAGAACTTTACAACCCTTATTTTTTTCCATAACCAGAACAGGATTCATATCTAATTCTTTAATTTCATTGAAATCAGATACTAGCTGAGATAGTCTCTGAATGCATTCAGAGAGTTTTTTGATATCAGATGGTTTTTCACCTCTAACACCTTCTAGAATTTTTTTAGTTTTAATTGATGAAATCATATCATCTGCTTCAATGTTTGTCATCGGTGCAAGTCTGAAAGTAACATCTTTTAAGACTTCAACATAGATTCCTCCCATTCCGAGCATTACAACAGGTCCAAACCCTGGCTCTAATTTTGAACCAATAATCATTTCTTTTCCACCTTTTACCATCTCAACAACCAAAACACCTTTGATATCGGCTTTCTTGTTGTATTTTTTTGCATTTTTTATTATAGTATCAAATGCATTTTCAACATCTTTTGCATTTTGCAAATTAACTTTCACTCCACCAGCATCAGATTTATGGATGATTTGAGGTGATGCAATTTTTAATACAACTGGATAACCGATTTTTTTAGAAGCAGCGACTGCTTCTTTTTTTGATTTTGCTAATTTACTTGCAGGTAATGGAAAACCATACGCTCTGAGAATTTCTTGGCCTTCTTCTTCTAAAAGAGCACTTCGTTTTTGTTTTTTTGCATTATCTAAAATCTTTTTTACGGTATTTTTTTTCACATTAAATTTCGTAATTTTTCCAGGAGAATTTTTTACCCAGTCTGTGAATGTAAGCATGGCTTTTAGTGCACGAATTGAACCTTCTGCATAAGTGTAGTATGGAACATCACCTTTTGCCAAAATTTCACGATTAGTTATTCCTTCATCTAGTCCCATCAAACTGGCTAACATTGTTTTCTTATATTTTTTTGACATAGAAACTATGACTTCTGCAAGCTTATCGTAATTCAAAGTAGCAGATGGTGTACACATAGAAATTACAGATCCAACATTTTTGTGTTTTAACACTTCATTCAAAACATTTTCAAATCTTTTGAAATCTGCATCTCCTACAATGTCTACTGGATTACGTGAACTTCCCCATGGAGGAATTACAGCATCAATTTTTTTTCTAATTTCTTCAATTTTTGCCATTTTAATTCCAAGTTTTGAACATGCATCAGTTGAAATTATAGCAGGACCACCGGCGTTTGAAACGATTACTAAATCGCCGTTCATTGGAAGTGGTTGTTTTGAAAATGCAGTTGCATAATCAAATAATTCTTCCATTGTATCAACACGTATTGCACCTGATTGTTTTAGTAATGCATCGTAAATTTCATCAGAACCCATTAAAGCTCCGGTATGTGACATTGCAGCTTTTGCTCCTTCTGGACTTCGTCCTGATTTCAATACCAAAACAGGTTTTTTCTTTTTTCTTGTAATGTCTTTACACACTTTAAGAAATTCTTGACCGTTGCCCATATCTTCAAGATAGATAACAATAACCTTGGTTTGTTTATGTTCAGCAAGCATCTTTAAAATATCAATTTCACTCATGTCGGCTTTATTTCCCATACTAATTACTGCGGAAAATCCAATTCCTTGTGCACTTGCATCTTCAACTAATGCAGCGCATATTGCACCACTTTGTGAAACAAGAGCAATTTCTCCAGATTTGGGAGTAATTTTGAGAAATGTAGAATTCATCATGGTTTGTGGTTCAAGATTCATCACACCAAGACAGTTTGGACCAATAATTTGTAATTTGTATTTTTTTGCAATATCTTTTAATTTTTGTTCTAATTTTGCACCTTCTTCATCTACTTCTTTGAATCCTGCAGTAATTACAATTGCACCTCTTAGTTTCTTTTTTCCACATTCTTCTAACACTGCTGGAACAATAGTATTTTTTGTGACAACAACTGCCAAGTCAACTTTTCCGGGAACATCTAAAACTGATTTGTATGCTTTTTTGTCGAAAACAGTTTCACGTGTTGGGCTAATTGGATAAATTGTTCCTTTGTAACCTTTCATAATGTTATTAGTAATTGCACGACCTACACTACCTTCTTTATCAGAAGCACCAATAATTGCAATAGATTTCGGAGAAAGGAAAACAGAATTTGTCATTGTATGTTTTTAGATAAAAAATTTTTGTATAATTAAAGCTATTCCAAATTAACTTCCAAGCATCTTTCCTGCCAAATTTTCCTTTCTTGGAATCCAAAGTATTTTCAATTCAGGGATTTTTGGTATTAACGACCAAGATTCTTGTGCTAAAATACGTAATTGTTCATTATTTATTGCAAATTCATGATTTAGTTGATTGACAGTGTTTTTTGAATCACTAAAAATTGTAATTTTATCTAATGATCCTTGAAATTTTTTTAATACTGCAATTATGGCATGATATTCAGCTTGATTATTTGTCAGTCCTGATTTATTTTCATAGAAGGATTCACCTGTCTCTTTAACAAAAAATCCATATCCAGATTTTTCACCGCCTGCACCATCAACGTAAATACTAACTTCCATCTTTATACAATTTTGTTAGTTTTACAGACAAATTTAATGTAATCATGTAAATAACTAATGAAATTGATTGTGAGACGATTGATGCCATGTATGGTTCATAGTTAATTTGTAAGAAATAGTACTGTAAAGTCCATCTAACGATTGTATAAACAACCTCACCAATTCCAAGTGAAGAAATTATTTTAATTAAATCTGATTTTAAAAGTGTGTTATCTCTTTGACCGTTATCTAAAACATACTTTTTTCTATTATCAAAATAGTATAAACCACCAAAAACTGAAAAGAAAACAGCATAATCAATAATCAAAGTGAATGATGAATTGAGATAATCGGCTTGATCTCCAAAGTAATCTGCAGCAACTGCAGAAATGATAACTGAGGCTAAGAAACCTAAGAAGACGTTTTTATTTAATTTCAGATATTCTTGATACTTTTGTTTCATATTTTTTGGTAAAATATGTCATTTTTAGCGTTTCGAGGTAAAGCCATTAATTATATTATTTTTTAATAACAATATGGATTCAGATGAAAAACGGTTAAAACAAGAGGATTGTAATGAGGATGAGTTGGGAACAGGGGTTCTAACATTAACTAACAAACGTATCGCATTTGATAAAAGAACAAGTAGAATAGCTGATTTTTCAACAAAGATGGGAGATACCGTGATTGATGTTCCTTTGGATAAAGTAGACGTTTGGAAAGAAGGTAGATTTATCAAAAAAATTTGTTTTAAAATAAAAACAGATGAAGATGAAAAATCATACAAATTTGGTGTTATGGGAACAAGTGGATGGTTAGAAGAAATTCAAGATGCCATAGAAGATTTTAAGAATCAATAAAGAACATCAACGCTATCTAATCTCCAAGATTGTTTAACAAAAGTATCTTTCATTTTTGCACCAGGATATACACTAGATTCTCTTATACCAGTTATTGCAATTTGTGAACCACAATCACCTGCATAGTTTAGTGGAACTACAAAGAATTTTGCTTTTTGTCTTTTACATACATCTTCTAACATAGAAGATAGTCTTTTGTTTGCAGCTACACCTCCAACTATCATGATTTCATTTTTTCTTGTAAATGCTAATGCACGTTCAGTAGCTTCTGCAATCATAGCAAATGCAGTTTCTTGTAACGAATAACATGCATCTTGAACTCCTTTTGACGTACTTTGCTTTGCAGCCGAAAGTAAGCCTGAGAATGATACGTCATTTCCTTTTACCACATATGGTAAATCAACATAGTTTGTGGATTTATTTGCCAATTCTTCAATTTTTCTTCCACATGGAGAAGCAAATCCCAATGAACGTCCAAATTGATCTAAAAGTTGACCTAAAGTGATATCTAATGTTTCACCAAAAACTCTCCATCTACCAGATGAAAATGCAAGAATCATTGTATGTCCTCCTGAAACAAGAAGTACTAGGGGGTTTTTTGCACCGGTCAAAAGTTTACCCAATTCAATATGACCAATAGCATGGTTGACAGGATAAATTGGAATATCATAATATGATGAGAGAGAACGTGCAACAACTGCACCAACTCTAAGACATGGTCCTAAACCTGGACCACCTGCATATGCAATCATGTCAAGATCATTGATTTTGATTTTTGCTTCATCAAGACATTGTTTTAGAACAGATGAACTATTTTCTATATGATGACGTGATGCTTCTCTAGGATGGATTCCTTCACCTTCTGGGGGTTTGTAGATTTTCCTAACGTCAGATAAAATTTTTCCATTTTTTTGTTTTTTTTCAATTACTGCACAAGAAAATGTGTGTGCTGTACTTTCAATTCCTAGGCAATACATACTATCCTCTACTTAATGTTGATACTATTTTTATTATATCATTGTTTTTGAGTTCATGATCAGCACCAATACGTTGTTTTGTTTTTGCATCAATAGCATGTAAAAATCCATTTCCAATATCTTGATGAATTGTAAATGCCAATTCTTTTGCAGTAGAACCTTTTTTTAATAATCTTGCATCAGGTAAAACTTGTCCTTGTTTATTCATTAATTTGGTTTCATCTTCAACAGGATAAACAACAATCATGTCTAAAACATCAAAGATTATTGAATTAAGAATTTGTTGAACACCAGTTGTTTGAATTTTTGTCATAACATTTTTTGCAAGATGTAATGCATTATTTTGTTGTTCAGACAACTGAACATTATCTTTTCCTGAAAAACTTTCATCTCCAGGAACATAATTGATTAGTTCAGCTTTTGTAGCCTTTCTCAATAAAAGTTCAGTTTCAGCGCTAGAGGGAATAACTTTGAAGTTTGTCGATATTTTTTCTATAATTTTTAAATCATCACAAAGATCTGCTTTGTTAGCTGCAATAAGCAAAGGTTTTGCAATTTTTCTAAGAGATTTTAGAAAGCCCATGATATCATCGTCTGACCAATCCTGAGCTTTTTTTGTTTTTAATGACATTGATATTAGAACTTGATCAACTTGGGATTCTAGTATTCCTAATCCTGTAAAACGACGGGCGATTCCATCAGTAATTTTTGCACGTTTTTGATCTATTTCTTTTACAAGTTTTGGCCATTCTCTGTCAAGTATTTGTTTAAACCATAAATCAAATTCTTCTTCAACAAATTTTATGTCTTCTAATGGATCATGAGTTCCAACATTAACCGGTTGTCCTTGGATATCAGTTGAACCAGAAACATCAACCACATGAATCAATGCATCAGCTTTCATAGCGTCAGTTAGAAATTGATTTCCCAACCCCTTACCTTCATGTGCACCTGGAACTAGTCCTGCAACATCAATTAATTTTACAGGAACAAATCTAATACCATCATGACACAGATCATTTTCACATCTGTTTTCCAAATTTGTACACTCACAATTAATTTTCAGATAACAAACTCCAACATTTGGTTCGATTGTAGTGAATGGAAAATTTCCACTTTGAACTAGCGTTTCTGTTGCAGCAGAGAAAAAAGTCGATTTTCCAACATTTGCTTTCCCAAGTAATCCAATTTGCATAAGGAGATAGTTTTCATCTGATCATATTAGTATTACAGAAATTCATTAATCATGGATATAGAAATGAATTATGTGAATTTAGTAATTACAGGTAATCCAGGTGTTGGAAAACATACAATTGCAGATTTGTTCACAAAACAAAATTCATCATATCAGATATTTGACATAAATAAATTTGCAATTGAAAAAGGACTTGGTGAACAGACAGATGACGGAATTGAAGTAGATACTAAAAAATTGAAAAATGAGATTCAAAAGTTGAATTTAGAAAAGTTACTAATTGTAGGTCATTTAGCACCGTATGTACTGGATGAATCAAATATTGAATATGTTATAATATTGAGAAAAAATCCCTATGAATTAATAAAAATTTATGAAAAAAGAAAATATCAAAATCAAAAAATAAAAGAAAACGCGGGTAGTGAAGTATTGGGTGTTATTGCAAATGATTCAATTACATCATTTGGAAAGGAAAAATCTTTTGAAGTTGATGCAACAGATAAGACGCCAGAAGTTATTTTGAAGAGAATTCAGGATATTATGAACAACCAAGAGAGTGGCGATATTGTTGATTGGCTAAAATTAATTGAAGAAAAAAATGAAATGAACAAGTTTTTTGATTACTAATTTAATATAATCCTCAATAATTATACAAAGAATTGTTTGAGATAAAATATAGTGATTTAGCAGGTAGAATAGGTGTTCTTCATACAAATCATGGTAAAATCGAAACACCATCCTTTGTTCCGGTCATACATCCAGTAAAACAAACTATTCCAGCCAAAAAAATTAAAGAAATTGGTTTTGATGTTGTAATTACAAATGCATACATCACAATGAAAAGATTGGAAGAGAAAGCAAGAAAAAATGGTATTCATAAAATAATAAAATATGATAGTTCTATAATGACAGACTCTGGAGGATATCAGGTTTTAGAATACGGAGAGGTTGATGTCAAACCACCTGCGATGGCAAAATTTGAAATGGATATAATGACAGACTTTGCAATCCCATTAGACAAACCTACTGGATTTGGATTATCAAAGAAACAAGCAAAAGAATACGTTGATCATACACTAAAAGTTTGTAAAACAACAATAAGAAATAAAAAAAATAATGGACAGATCTGGATTGGTCCCATACAAGGAAGTGAACATCCAGAATTAGTCAAAAGATCAACTAACGAATTAATCAATATGGGTTATCAAATGCTTGCATTAGGAAGCCCAGTTGAATTTATGGAATCATATGAATACAAATTATTAGCAGAGATGATTATTGCTGCGAAGAAAAACATACCAACTTCAATTCCATTACATTTGTTTGGGGCAGGACATCCATTAACAATTCCATTAGCGGTTGCACTAGGTTGTGATACATTTGATTCTGCATCATACATGCTTTATGCAAAACATGATAGAGTGATAACAGAAGATGGTACTAGAAGATTACAAGAGTTGGAGTATTTCCCATTTGATTGTGAGGTTTCTTCAAGATACAAACCAAAAGAATTACTTGCCATGAAGAAAGAAGAAAGAACAGATCAAATTGCACTTTTCAATTTATACTCAATAAAAGCTGAAGTTGATAGAGTAAAACAAGCTATTCGAGAAGGTAGATTATGGGAATATACAATGAAAAAGGCAAGAGCACATCCAAAATTATTTGAGACAATTGATGTAATACTAAATAATACAAAATTTTTGCAAGATGGAACTCCAAAGTTTAAAGAGAAAGCAATTTTCCTATTTGGGCCAGAGGATCAATACAGACCAGAGATTAGAAGATATCACGAATATGTAAAAAAATTTAGAACAAAAAAGAAAATTGTAGTTATTACAAAAGATCCAATGATAAAACCAGTATTCACATCATATGATTATAAAAAATTGCGAAGAAAATTCAAAGATGCAGATTTAGTACAATTTTGTAATTATAATCCATTTTTAGGCATAATACCAATTGAAATTTCAGATGTTTTTCCAGCATCACACTATGTAATGTCTAGGAAAGAATTTGAGCCTGAAAAATTCCCTACATTTTTGGAAGTTTGGAATGTATTTTTCAGTAAAAACAAGTTTGATTCAGTATATCTTCCAAAAAATGATTCATTTTTGCAGTACTATAAGAAGTTCATTCCAAAAGGAATAACAAAAAAACAGATTATTGAATAATTTATCTATCTCAAATTATTGATGAATGTATGATTAAATCGGTATTAATAGCAATAATTTGTTTAGGAGTTTTGTTTTCAGTCCAAGCAGCAGTTGCAGAAGAGGAATTACCTCTTCCAGAGGGGAAAAATATCAAGGAATGGGAATCTATCAGCGCAGCATTAGTTGCAGAAAAAAGATTTAGTGAAGCAATAATCTATCTTGATAAAATTTTGGAACAAGAACCAGATAACTTGAAAGCATTAACTAACAAAGCAGGACTTCTTGCACAACTAGGAAATTTTTCAAAAAGTCTTAGTTTATCAAATAAAGTTTTAGAAATGGATCCAGATAGACTTTCAGCATTAACTAACAAAGCAATTGCACTAAAAATGCTAAATGAGTATGAAAAATCTTTTGAAGTCTTTACAAAAATATTGATAATTGATCCAGATAATGAAAAAATAAAACAAGCAAGAGCTAGCTTACTAAGTGAATCACCTACAATTTCAACAAATGATTCTATGTATGATGTTCATGTCTTAGTTGTAGTTAGAGACAAAGATGAAAATCTCATTGCAGTCACTGAATCAAATAATGCACGGTATTTACCATCAAAATTTACTGAAAAGTGGTGGAATGACTTATCAGAAAAAAATTATTTGAAATATGAGAATGGTTATGAAATATTTCAAAAAGAAAATACAATGTTATCAAATGACGATCATTTAGGAATGTTAACATTAGAACGTGAAATGAGCGGGTATAACGTGAATATTTTTGAAGCGTTTATTCCATTGATTCAGATGGAAGAGACAGATACTGCAAAAGTTCAATGGACGATTATCAAGAATTAGGCTTTTTAGAGAAAAACATTCCAATTCCTATTGAAAAGAATACAATTAGTGGAATATACCTATACGGAAGAATTTCATAAAAATTTGTGAATACTATAAGAATTGGACCTGCCAACAAGGTACCTAAAATTAAAAACAAGATTGAATCTGTTTCTTTAATCCAATTTTTTGCAAGTAGTGTTAATCCAACAACAACAGGTAAAATTGTCATTAGTAAAAGGAAATCATATCTCAGTAAAGGTCCAAACGTTGCAAGTCCAATGAAGAATTTTGACGCATCAATTTGTATTACATTTGGATATATGGTGTCTCCAGAGAAAATGACTATGGCTGAAATTCCTATGATTCCTACATATGAAATTAAAAGTAGAATTTTCTTTTTGCTCGAAATCGAGGTTCTTCCAACAAAGAATAGCGTCATGACAAAATAAGGTGCAACAAATGCTTTGGTGAAAAAGGATAGAATATAGAAAATTGGAGATAAAATCCACTGTTTTTTTATGACGTAAATTGATAATAGATAGAATAGTACCCAGAAATTTTCGTATACTGCAACTGTATCAAATCTAAGAAATGTATGACTCTGAATCAATACAAGAATTGCAATAATTCCGGCAAATCTTTTTTCAGTAATTTGAACTGTTAAAAGATATGTGAATAGTATTACCAGGATTGAAGCAACAAAAGGTAAAATTTTGATATTTTGGAAAATTGTCTGAGATGCATCTAAGAGGAGCATGCGTACATAACGGTCATTTTGTTCTTCGATGTAGATATTTTCAGATTTTCCGTCTGGCCATATCTTTAATGCATCTTCCAGAATTTCATAATCACCCCACTGTTTAGATTCATCAAGTAATAATTCTGGAGAAGAAATACCAATGTATAATGAAAAAATTATTAATAAAATGATCAAAGTAGGTTTTTTTGGAATTTCAAAAATTCGTATTTTGTCTATGGAATTAGAAATTGAAGAAGGCAATTTTTTCTTATAATAGATAATTCCAAAAAATAATAATCCAAGATTTGATAAGATTACAGGAACGCCCAATGTTCCAACTTCATATGGAATTAGGTTATCTGAAAATTTTCCAAATACAGATGAAAATAATGATGGAAAAATTATTGAGATAATAGTTAATGAAATAAAAAAGATGGTTGCAATACCAATTAAGCTGGAAATTTTCGACATGAAATAATTTTAGAGCTCATATAATTAAATGAAAATAAAATAAGAAAAAGAGGTTTTCTGAAAACGTGCCTATAATGCAGCGTCTTCAGCCCATCCGTTGATGAATACACCGTTTTTGTGAAGTGGAACTGGTTGACCAGCTGTGTAATTCATTGGTCTCATCCAGAAAATGGATTTTGTTGGACAAACTCCAATACATGCACCGTCTGTGATGCATCTTTCAGGATAGAAGACAAATGCTTTACCACGTTTCCAACCTTCTACAGGTTTTACACGGAGTACATCCGGACCAAGAGAAGTACAGATCTCTACACATAGTGCACAGCCGATACATCTCTGTTCGTCAATGTCTGGAATGATTGCGATTGGCATTCTAACACTCTTTGACCATATTTACTATTTAAACCATGAACTAGATCGTTAACAGCGTTATGAAATGGATCGATAAATAAAACAAAAGAAAAAACGATAAACAAGAAATTACTTTCTCATTGCATCGATTTGGCCAGATGTTACCCAATCCAATAGTTCTGCGGATGATGGATTCATTTCTGGTTTTCCGCCCATAAGATTGGCTACCCAAATCCAGTTAATTTGATTTAATAGGACTTTGTTTGCTTCGTCGCCTGCGCGAACTTTAGCAACTAGAGCTTGATCTTGTGTGGCTTCCCATTCTGCATAGGTTCTTCCCATAATTGATCAAAAGTCAGCTTCCACTAATTAAAGCTATTGTAAATTGTCGACCTAGTACAATTTGAAGAGTCTAAGATATAAGACAGAGTTGAAATTTGTCTTGCGTGGAGATCAAAGTTTTAGGCGCGGCTGGTGAAGTAGGGCGATCAGCTTTTCAAGTCAACTGTGATGGAACAAATTTTTTGCTAGATTATGGAGTAATGTTTGGAAAACCAAGAGGTGCCCCACCCACATACCCCCTTCATGTTAAACCACGAGATATTGATTCAGTAATCATAACTCATGCACATTTGGACCATTCAGGATGTGTTCCATCATTATTTGTCAGCGGAAATTGTAATGTCTATGGTACAGCCCCAACATTTGATCTGAGTAAATTATTAATTCAAGATATGATAAAAATTGAAAAAAATTCACATTCTTTTGGAGTTCCAGAGATTGATAACATGATGGCAAAATCAAAGATAATTGGATTTAAAGAAAAGATTACTAGAGGAAATGCGTCGTTTGAACTTCGTTCATCAGGACATGTGATAGGAGGAAGTACGGTTTTAGTAGAGTCAAAAAATAAAAAATTATTCTATACAGGAGATATCAATTTGAGAGGTTCAAGATTATTGCCACCTGCAGATTTGGATATTGGTGAGATGGATATGGTGATTACAGAGAGTACTTATTCTCAGGAAAATCAAATGCCTAGAAAGGAATCTGAAAAAGGATTAATTGATTTTGCAAATGAGGTAATAGATAGGAAAGGTACACTATTCATTCCATCATTTTCTGTTGAACGCTCACAAGAAGTGGCTAGCGTACTAATCAATTCAGGATTTAACCATAAGATAATCATGGACGGAATGGCTTTGAAGGTAAACGAGGTACTTTTAAAATATCCAGAATATCTTAGAAATCCAGAAATTTTCAAAGATGTCATAGAGAAGGTCGTATCGGTGAGAGACCATAATGAAAGAAAGAGAGCATTATCAGAACCTTGCGTAGTTATTTCACCTGCTGGAATGCTAGTTGGAGGAAATGCAGTTTATTATTTACAAGAATTGTCATTTAATGACAAAAATGGAATTGCATTAGTATCATATCAAGGAGAAGGAACTCCTGGAAAGAAATTATTAGATACAGGTAAGGTTCAAACTCGCGGTAAAGATCTTAATGTAAAAGCTGAAGTAAAACAATTCCAATTTTCAGGTCATGCAGATAGAGATAGTTTATTTGAAATGATTAAAAATCTCAAAGGAAATCCAAAAATTATGACCGTTCATGGAGATGATGAATCATGTACAAGATTTGCTGAAGAAATTCATGAAAGATTTGGATTTGAAGCACACGCTGCTAAATTAGATGAAAAAATAACTCTCTAAATTGAAAGATAATTTTGAAGTAAATATCGATGATACAATAAATAGCGGTCAAGTTTTCTTATGGAAAAAATTTGATTCAAAATGGTATGGAATTAACGGAAAAGAGATACTAATTTTGGAAGACAAATTAGATATAAAATCTAAAAACATTCATAATTTTTTTAGGTTTGATGATGATTTTCAAAAAATCAAGAAACAGTTGTCAAAAGATGATATAATGAAAAAAGCCATTAAGAATTTTCCTGGAATGCGAATTTTAAGACAAGACCCATTTCAATGCTATATTTCATTTATCGTTTCATCAAATTCAAATATTCCAAACATTCAAACCCGACTTCAAAAATTATCTCGCAAATTCGGTGAGAAAAGAACAATAGATGACAAGGAACTTTTTTTATTTCCTAAACCTGAAAAGTTAGCTAATGCATCAATTACAGATATTACAAAATGTGGATTAGGATATAGAAGTAAGTATGTAAAAAAGGCAGCAATCGCAGTTAGCGAAGGAACGATCGATTTTTCATCTCTCAAAAAACAAGATTATCAAGAAGCGAGAGATAGTTTATGCCAGGTGTTTGGAATAGGTAAAAAAGTTGCAGATTGTATATTGTTATTTTCACTTGATAAATTAGAAGCAGTTCCGTTAGACAGATGGGTGTTACGCATACTACAAAAATATTATTCAAAAGAGTTTCAGATTTCAACCAAGACAATTACAGAAAAAACGTATGATGAACTGCATGACAAAATAGTGGAACATTTTGGAAAATATGCAGGATATGGACAGCAATTTTTGTTCAAAAATGAAAGAGAGAGTTTTGATAAAAAATGGTTAGGATAACGATTAATATTGCAATCTACCGGCAAGTTTTTGTGCGGGTAGCTCAGCATGGATAGAGTGTCGGACTTCTAATCCGATGGTCGAGGGATCGAAGCCCTCCCCGCGCGCTCTAAAGTTTTTATTTTCAATGAATTGTCAAACAATCAATGAAAGATATAGAGATAAAATTAGAAAACATGGATATCAAACCACATCAAGAGATAATTGGACACATCACAGTAAATTATTCAGGACTCTATGATGGTGTAGTGATAAACACACAGATTCTTGGTTCAAATGAATTAGTTGTATGGAGAGAGTATAATGGTAAAAAAATTACACAAAATGTTTCAAGATTGTTTGTAAACAAAAATGTAATTCCAGATAACAAAGTTGATTTTGTTGCTACAATTGAGTTTGAACCAACTGAAGAACATGATGTTAAATTTCGTGCATCAATAATTCAACAGCATAAAGAAGTAGAAAATGCTCAACTCTTTGCTAATTATTCAGCCTAGAATCTGGATTTTGTGACTTCAATAGTACCTGTCATCCAAGGATGTGGGTGACAATGGTATGTGATTACTTTTGCACCGTTTGGAGGAGCTTTGGTGAATAAGAATTCGTATTCATCACCAGGCATTAAAACACCAATTGAGCCAAACTCTCCACTATATGGATCAGTAATCTCATCAAGGTCGTAACTATCAGGAGTTACAGTATGAGGAATTTCATCTTGATTTACCCACCTCACTTTGTTATCAATTGTCAGTTGAACTTGAATTTTTTTTGGCATGTAGTTGTCTTTTTGCTCAGGAGTTGCTGAACCCATAATTATATTCACAACTGTTTCACCATCAGGATTCAGAATGTGTTCATCGACAAACACTTTTTGATTTTCTTCAGGAAGCCAATAACTAGTATACCAGGTAATTGTTACACCTAATGCAACAATGACTACTAGAATTCCAACTCCGTATGCATGACTAGATTTAGTTTGTGTTGCACTCAATAGCTAGCTTGATTTCTAGAAGTCTTATAAAGCTTAGTTAGTTTTTATGGTTTCTTGAGATCTGACATACCAATATCTGTGTCTTTTTTCAAATCCAAGTCAGCATTATTTGCTTTTATTTCAGGAGTTTCAGGTGCAAGAGTGCCATCGGGATTTTCTGTAGTTTTGATCTTTTCTTCAATTTTTCCTAGTAGCTCTTCCTGTGCCTCAACATTTGCAGCTCCAGCGCCAGTTGAGGTGTCGCCATCATCAGATAGCTCCTTGCGAGTTCCAACCATGGATTTAGTTACTCTTAGCTTTGCACCTGGTGGAGGTGGAGTGGTTTTTGCCTGACCCATAGCGTATCTGTAAACATGGAACAGTCCTGCAAAGACTATCAAAATTAGTCCCGCAAAGAATAGAGACATGTTATTCATACCACTAAGTGCGGCATTGTATGCTGCCAAGTTCAAGAACACCTGGAATGCTATTAATGCAATTATAATCCAGTTAATCCATTTTTCAGAAAATTCAATTTGAGCTACCTTCTTTGGTCCCTTGTCTTTTGCTAACTTTGCTTTTCTTTCAGCCTCTTTAGCCAAGTAGATCATCATATAGCTAAATCCAATTCCTAATGGAATTAGCAGTATCATTACCACGTAGAGATTGATTGGATCAATTACGAGTCTCTCTACTAATGGGAGGGTAGAGTCAATTGGGATATAGAATCCCCAATAGGTTGTAACCAATATTTGAGCTAGTCCGACTATACCAAATGCTGTAACCCAAGGTCTATCCTTCCATGAGAATTTTTTATATCTATCAAGGAACGGAACCAGCATAATCGCCGCTATGAAGATTCCGGGCCATAATACACCTGTCACGAATTTATCATATTGCGTCCGCAGGAATGCGTACAATCCTGTAAGATACCATTCTGGAACAGTAATACCGGGCGGTACAGTAGGTTGGAACTTGAATCCTAAATCAACTGGGAATACACCACCAGTAATTAGAATTGCACCTGCAACTGCCATAACCATTGGAACATCAAATACTAAGAATCGTGGGAAATGAACTGCCATTAATCCTAGCATGACTATTGGTAAGACAAACACGTGTTGTGTATAGAATCTCAGTACAAAGTCAGAGAATCCACTTCCAAACGCCGCGTCTCGAATCGTCGGCCCTGCTATCGGTATAGCATTTGTAAGTGACGCCGCAATACTGATTGCAAGTTCTGCACGTTCACTGAATATAATATCGTAACCGGTAAATGCTTCAAGAATTGTTACAGTTCCTAAAATAACACCAGTAACCCATAAAATTTCATTTCTAATTTTGTAACGTCCACTAAAGTATTGGTAATACATGTGAAGTAATGCAAGCATTACCATTGCGTTTGAACCGTGATAGTGTATGTTACGAATATGGAATCCAAATGGAACTTCGTTATTGATAAACTCTACACTATCCCACGCTCTATCAAGAATCGGTTCATAATAGAACATGAGTAACGCGCCAGAGACACCGAGAATAATGAATGTGATGAACGTAAGCATTCCCAAAAATCCAAATGGACTTACAAATCTTGCAGGGAACGAGAATTTTATTGCAGTAAAGATTGTTCTGTCAAGACCATCCCATATCCAATAGATGAAGGCAAGAGTGCCGTTGGGTCTATTTAGGGAAACGGCCATATCCTACAACTCCATTTTTGTTTGGTCCCCATTGGGGTGGTGTTACAAATAAATTTCCATCAGCATCAGCTTCAAAGTTTAATTCAGGTAATGTATCAGAAGGTGGTGCTTGTAATGATGCAGGTCCTGCAAATGCAGTTCCAGTAACAGGATCATACATGCTTCCATGACATGGACATTCACCTCTCATACGTCCTTCTTGTGGCCAGTATTTCCATACACACCAAAGATGAAGACAAATCATACTATAAGCTCTAAATGATGAAACTTCGTTTTTATCACCACCAAATTTTTCTGGGAGTCTGATGAATTGCCATTTTCTAAATGCTTCTTCATCAAGTACTGAATCACCAGTTTTTGGATAAGTGATAACTTCTGCATGATTAATTGGAAAAGTGAAAACATTGGCTGTAGAACCGTCTGGCAAAATAACTGGTACTTTTTCAGCAGCTGCAGAGGATGGATTTGGTAAAAAAGTTCCCCAAGGAACAAATGGTGCAAAAGCAAGACCAGTACCTGCAGCACCCATTAATTTAAGAAAATCACGTCTGGACAGAGTTTTTTTATCCGATGTTGCCGACAACTTAAGTTCAAATCTTGACGAATTGGTTATAAACCTTATTTCAATTTTTTGGAGTAACTTTTGATTTTTGTTTTAAAATAACTAAAACAGAAACGATCACAATAGCAATTACCGCAATAATAATTGCCAATAGATAATTTTGATCACTTCCTACCATTTCAGGTGAAATAGTGGAAATTGAAGTTTTTGGAGGATCCACAACAGAATGATCAATTTCAAAGATTATTTTTGATAATACACTATTTTTAGCCATATCTTGAGCGGATACCTCGATGAAATATTCTCCTTCATCAAGATCACTGACGTCAAATGAATATGATTTTTGATCAACTATACGTTCACCAGTAGGTAAAAGAAATGAGAGATAATTTGATTTTGGAAGATTCTGATCAGAAATTGATACCTGGATATCCAAACGTTTTGAGACTACAGTATTATTTTGTGATTGTAATTCAAGATTTGGTAATTCTGAATCCAAAGTGAAGTCAAATGTTTCTGATGTCGCTAAACCAAATTTATCGATTGCATTAATTGTAAGAGAATGTTTACCATCATCTAAATTATTAGAATTAAAACCAGTAGTATTTACTTGTATTAGATTTCCATCTAATGTATAAGTTATACTAGCAAGATTATCTTCAATAATTTCTGGAATAATTATATGATCAGATTTTACAAAATCATCTAATTCAAGAATTATTTGTGGAGGAATATTATCTGAAGTTAACGTGGAAAATTTTGCAACAAGTGTAACAGGTTCTGTAATGTCTTTTCCTTCAAATAGAGTTGAATGTATTAGTAATGAATGTGTACCAGTTTGATTAATTGGGGCAAAGATCAAAGTTGAAGTGTTATCTTTGTTTTTTACAGGGAAGAATCCTCCACCTTGACTAAATGGAGAACTTCCAAGCCAATCTAGAGATGCCCAATTCATGAAATGACCAAATACACCAGTTGGCATGTTTGTAGAAATTATTTTACCTTGAGGATCTAGTACAAATGCAGAGAAATTTGTATTTTCATTTTTCCATGAAAGTTCTATAGATGCATTGTTAATTGTATTATCTTGTACGTCAAGATAATACTGTCTCCAATCACCAGCCATGTAACGATTTGTCATATCAAAAGCACCCTTTACATATTCATTACCAAAATTAACATCATTATTTTGTCCAATCAAGGTAAACGGAATATCCTTCTCAACTTTTTCTACGATAACGTACGAAACTGGTACATTTACTGAATGATGTTCACCTTCAAACTTTATGAAGCCATCATAGATGCCGGTTGTTTGATCTTTTTGAGTTTCAATTTTTACGCTAACATCCATAGATTGTTTTGGTGGAATTGAAATTATTTCTTTATCTAAAATAATATCGGCCCAAGAATCTTTTTTGAAATAACTTGCAGATAATGAATAATCAAATGATGTTGCGTTTTCTTTTATTGAGCCGCCCCAGAAAGAGTATCTTTCAGGAACAGGATATACTCCAACTATGGGTTCATTTTCAAAATATTCTGTTGGTTTTGAAACACGTAATTCCTGCATAGTGCCCCAAGAACCACCTCTGTTTACTAGTGTTAATTCATCGCTAGCTATTTCAGAATCATCATTTTTATCTTTCCAGTCATACAAATACAGGGATGATATTTTCAGATCATCTGCATAAATTGGATTTGTCTGGTTCATGAAGTTATCAAAAGAGAAATTAGCATTTAGTACTAACAATGAAGAATCTTCAGGTATAATTTTAGGAAAATCTGTTTGCAAATTTTCAGAGTTAGTGAGGTTAGTTAAAGGAATATAATTTGGACGATAAACTTTTGATTTATTGTGATAAGAGTCTTGTAAATGGGGTTCGGTTGTTCCATCATAAATGAATTTTTCAATTAATTTTAGATTTTCAGGGAGTATTTTGATAGTCAAAGTACTATTTGTTGGATTTTCGATTTTGAATGAAGCAGATGTAGTAGCACCAGGATTTAATCTTCCACCAAACCAGCTTGTTTGAGGTGTATTTTCTAATGAGATTTCAGGCGATGACATGCCAATCGAAGTGTAGTTTAGATTTTTCAATGGTAATTCAAGAATTTGGTTAAGATTTTTTGAAGAATCAGTAGTATGAACCTTAAAAACACCACCTTCGCCATTGATTAAACGAATTGCATCAAGCGAATCAACCATTCCTGAACCTTGTGTAAATACATCATTATGCATGTCATTAGCAGTAGACATTAGAATATTTTTTACATCAGCAGGTGAAAATGATTTTGAATTATCTTTTAATTCCTGCATTACCAATGCGGCAGTTCCAGATACAATAGGTGCAGACATACTGGTTCCTCCAAACATACCAAATGGATCTTGATCATAATCTTGTGATGGTTTTGTAACAGATGCGGGAGTAAAGCTATAAGCACCAATACTCATTAAATCAGGTTTTGGGTCACCAATCAATGTTGGACCTCGACTTGAAAAATCAACTACATGATCAGAATATTTTGTAGAATTTCCAAATCGCGGTTCATCTTTGAAAGGTCCATAACCAACAAATACATTATTTGTTGTAGCACCAACGCTAATTCCAGTAGGAGATGCATTAGGTAATCCAATTGTACCATAACCATGACCGGAATTTCCTGCACTAGACACCATCAACACACCAGGATAGTCTTCAGAAAATGAGTTAGGTAAGCTAAGAGTAGTCATTACTAAAGACAGTAAATCAAATCCAGGTGCATATTCAAAATTTGGAAATGTTGACACACCCCAACTGTTAGATATTATGTCAGCACGTGTATTTCCAGAAAAATTCCATTCTATATCATCATTATCAAATCCTGCAGACCAAAGCCATGCGTATAAAATATCTCCAAACCATAGTGCCTTTACAGGGATTATTTTTGCATCAGGTGCAACCCCTCTAATGTTGAATTTTTTTGTATCATTATAGATATCATATTCTACAAGGCCTTTTGAGATTATTGTGCCTGCACTTCCAGTTCCATGACCTTGAACATCAGTCATCACACCAAAAAATTCACCATTTCGATTTATTGGCGGAAGTAATGTTCCATTTATTGCACCAAAGGTATCATCAATTTCAGATTCATTTTCAATAACACCATAGATGTCTAAAACTTGAGCACCAAGTGTTCCTACACTATAATCAAATTCACCATCATTATCATAATCATAAATTAAAAATTCATTTCCATCACCTATTACATGATGAACATCATCAGTGAAATCAAAATCAAATTCTATTTTTTTATCTGTAGAGTTTTTTGTAAAGTCTTGCCAAGAAGTTGACATGTCAGGAATAATTGTATCATAGTATCCAGATTCTTTCGAATCAACAACTAAAACAGGTACAACTTGTGGTTGACTAGGAGAACCCTGATACATTACACCTAAATGATAAATTCCACTTTTGGATTCAATGTAATCATGTTTATCAGTTCCAATTCGCATATCATCATTTAATGTTCCATTTAGAAGTGGAGAAGAACCAAACATAGGAAACATGGAATTATACACCAACAAACTAGTTCCATCTCCATTTTGTTCTATATTCAAAAAGACACCACCTCCTCTAGGTTTCACATAAACATCAGAAGTCGTGTTATAGAGAGAAGATTTTGTAAAATTTTTGATTGTTCCATACTGATCAATATTTGCTGCAAAAGTAGCATTTGTCAATATCAGACCTTGACCATCAGGATCTAGCATAATAGGAAAATTTTCACTATCACGTGCTAGTGCATGTTGCATGTCTGGATTGGAAAAATCAACACCAGTATCAATTATAGCAATCGTGATATCATTACCAGTAACATTGTAAAGATTATGTACACGTTCAGAATTTGCAATATTTCCAATTGTAGATATTTGACTAACATTATTTTTTGAGATATATTTTGAATGAAAATCTAATTGGAAATCTTCAATTATATGAAATCCTTTTGATTGAAAAATAGACAAAGTACTTTCAGGAACTGTTACTATTGAAAAAAACCCATTTGATGCAGATATAGAATATGGCGTCTGTACAAAATTACCAATTTCAGATATAGAGCCTTTTCCAAAGATTAGATAACGTTTTACTTGTTGTTCATTAGAGGGTTCATTGAATTGAATGATTCCTGAGTTTGATTCTTTAAAATTGTAATTTTTATTTTCAAGATTTTGATTAATCATATCTGCATCAAAATATGAAAATGATTCAGAGATTAATGGGAGTGTTATGATTAACAGAACTAAAAACAATACTAATTTCATCATGATCAAAAAATATGTATCATGAATAATTATAGCTTATCTTCGTCTAGCAATAATTACAATTTGTAAAGCAAGTATAATTGCGATTGATGCAACAATCGGAAATAGCAATGCATTAAGTTGAGATGAACCTTCTTCAATATTACCAACAGAGTCAGATATCAACACCACACTATCATCTAGATTTGAACTTGCATCAGATAATGATGAACCAAAAGTAGAAGTTTCTTCTTTTAGATTTGCTAATTCAGTTTTTGTTTCATCTAAGATTTGATTTAATTCTAAAATTTGAGCAGAAATACCACTAATATCCTGAGTTAAAACATTTGTAGCACCAGAACCATGCGAAATATTTCCTTCATCAAAAGTCACCATATGAAATACATAGATTCCTTCTAGTGCAGGTAAATAATCTACATAATACAATCCTTGATGTAATATTTTTAGATCATCTTCTAAATTTTCTACTTGGCCGTTAGGAAGATGTACGTGAGAAGTACCGAGTATTTGATTTGGATCATCACCGATTAATAGACCATCACTAGATGTTTGTACAAATACACGAAAGTCTCTGCTAACAGCGGCAGTTTCAGGGGCAAAAACAATGGTACTAACATTTCTTTCAATTGGAACTTGAACAAATTCAGATGTTGATGAAAATTTTACTTCAATCATTTTTGATATTCCACCTTGCTGGTTAGAGATAACTTCTAGAATGTATGTTCCATATGGAAGGTTTGTTGTTGGTTTATCCCATTCCATTAAAAAATGATGAAATGATCCATCTTCACTAGTCATTAATTGTTCAAATTCTGCAATTGTATCATCAGGAGTAAATAATCGAATTATAATAGGTTCTTTTGGCATAGCCTGGCCATGTACAAATATTGGTTCACCAGGAGCAAATACCAATTGATTGGTATAAACATCCAGAGTGCCTTCTAATCTTTCTTGGAATACCTCAGCATTTGCAAGTGTCATAGGAGTAAATGAAATCAAGAGAATTGAGAAGAATATTACGTTGTATTTCAATAATTAAATTTCTAAAATCTAATAGATATTACTTGTGAAAATTTTGTTTGAGAATTTTGTCTATAACTTTCGTTAAGAGGTGTTCAAAAAAAAGAAAAAAAGGAAAGTTTGATGTCTAATTACCTTATACGACTCGGATGCTTACTGATACTGTATCAGATAGAGCAGTTGGATTATCTACGCTCTCCCATACAAAGACAGTTGCTTCGTATGAACCAGAGGCAGTTGGAATCCATGACAATGCTGGGCTAAATGATTGTCCAGCAGCCAGTTGACCAGTAATCCATGCTAGTGAGACAGTTACTCCATTGCCATCCTGAACCTGTACTAAGTATGCGAATGATTGATCTCTATCCTGACCGTTTACCAAGTCTGCTTCAATCTGTACTTGTTGATCTACTGATACCTCACTTAGTGAGTTACCGAATGAATCAACTACTCTTGCGTTTGCTGCTGGAGCACGCTCAAGAGGAGGTACAATTGTGCCGACAATGGCTGTGCCAGTGATATCGAGGTCATCGCTTCTAGTATATGGATCTGGAAGTGTATTATCCTCATATTCTGCGGTGATTGTGTCACCTTCTGCGACTCTGAGTCTGTGACCAGATGATTCGTCGTCTGCTGTAAATGATACAGTTCCTTCGAATATTCCAGTTGCCTCATTTGTCTCAGTGATCATTAAGGAAATACCGCCTGCGTCAGAATCTGACCAGACGTCAATTTCAAAGTTGTCCACGTTTTCTGGATCCCAGTTCATATCTGGGTCGACTACTCTTACTACACCATTACCGCCTGCAGGATAGCTTGATTCAAGCCATTGAACTTCACCTACGTTCCATCTGATTAATGCAGAGCCTACTACGACCTCATCCTCGTTGTACTCGTATGAGATTGTAACTCCGTCATCATCTTCGGCTTTAATTACACCATCGGTTGGTCCTGATCCACTTGCAGATGATACACCTGTAACATCATAACCGCTTGTACCAGTTGATGGGTCACCATCAGCGTCGTGTGAGAATCCTTTGAGGATAACTTCACCACTGAAGATGCCTGTATCAGTTCCAGTCTCTGCTAACTGATAGCTAGTGAGTTTCTGTGATCTGGTTTGTACGATTAATGGGTCGTCATCAGTATCACCAATCATGTCAACGAGTCCGCTGTCAAAGTTGTGATCTGGTGCGACGATAGTTACATAGATTTTATCAGTCCATGTGTATACTTTTTGGTCCATTTCGATAGTTGCACCGAAGTTAGATGTGTAAATGCTTAATCCAATGTCTGTGTATTCATCACCAACATAATTGGCGCCAGCTGGGGCCCAATCTGTGTATTCAAGATCGATGAGTTCATGAACTCATCGATCTTGAATACACAGATTGGGCCCCAGCTGGCGCCAATTATGTTGGTGATGAATACACAGACATTGGATTAAGCATTTACACATCTAACTTCGGTGCAACTATCGAAATGGACCAAAAAGTATACACATGGACTGATAAAATCTATGTAACTATCGTCGCACCAGATCACAACTTTGACAGCGGACTCGTTGACATGATTGGTGATACTGATGACGACCCATTAATCGTACAAACCAGATCACAGAAACTCACTAGCTATCAGTTAGCAGAGACTGGAACTGATACAGGCATCTTCAGTGGTGAAGTTATCCTCAAAGGATTCTCACACGACGCTGATGGTGACCCATCAACTGGTACAAGCGGTTATGATGTTACAGGTGTATCATCTGCAAGTGGATCAGGACCAACCGATGGTGTAATTAAAGCCGAAGATGATGACGGAGTTACAATCTCATACGAGTACAACGAGGATGAGGTCGTAGTAGGCTCTGCATTAATCAGATGGAACGTAGGTGAAGTTCAATGGCTTGAATCAAGCTATCCTGCAGGCGGTAATGGTGTAGTAAGAGTAGTCGACCCAGATATGAACTGGGATCCAGAAAACGTGGACAACTTTGAAATTGACGTCTGGTCAGATTCTGACGCAGGCGGTATTTCCTTAATGATCACTGAGACAAATGAGGCAACTGGAATATTCGAAGGAACTGTATCATTTACAGCAGACGACGAATCATCTGGTCACAGACTCAGAGTCGCAGAAGGTGACACAATCACCGCAGAATATGAGGATAATACACTTCCAGATCCATATACTAGAAGCGATGACCTCGATATCACTGGCACAGCCATTGTCGGCACAATTGTACCTCCTCTTGAGCGTGCTCCAGCAGCAAACGCAAGAGTAGTTGATTCATTCGGTAACTCACTAAGTGAGGTATCAGTAGATCAACAAGTACAGATTGAAGCAGACTTGGTAAACGGTCAGGATAGAGATCAATCATTCGCATACTTAGTACAGGTTCAGGATGGCAATGGAGTAACTGTCTCACTAGCATGGATTACTGGTCAACTGGCTGCTGGACAATCATTTAGCCCAGCATTGTCATGGATTCCAACTGCCTCTGGTTCATACGAAGCAACTGTCTTTGTATGGGAGAGCGTAGATAATCCAACTGCTCTATCTGATACAGTATCAGTAAGCATCCGAGTCGTATAAGGTAATTAGACATCAAACTTTCCTTTTTTTCTTTTTTTTGAACACCTCTTAACGAAAGTTATAGACAAACTCAAAACATACCAAATCCCTCATTTATCATGAATAGAATTGGTGTTGACTTGGGTGGAACAAAAATTGAAGGAATACTTACTGATGAAAATTATAAAACAATTACAAGAAAACGTATTCCAACAAATCAAGATGAGGGTTACAACTCTATCTTAGAATCAATCAAAAATCTAATTCAAGAACTTGTTAAGGAATCCAACAACAAAGTTTCCATAGGAGTTTGCACTCCTGGTGCATTATCACTTAGCTCAGGTTTGATAAAAAATAGTAATACACAATGTCTAATTGGTAAAGATCTTCAAAATGACCTGAAAAATATCTTACATTACAATGTGTCTATAGAAAATGATGCCAATTGTTTTGCGTTGGCAGAAGCAAAATTAGGAGCAGGTAGGAACTCTAATCTTGTGTTTGGCATAATAATGGGAACTGGAGTTGGTGGTGGTATCATAATAGATGGGAAAATTCATCATGGACGAACAAACATTGCTGGAGAATGGGGGCATCACTGTCTTCATCCTGAAGGAAATACCTGTTATTGTGGGAACAAAGGATGTGTTGAGACATACATCAGTGGTCCTGCACTAGAAAAAAAATGGTCTGAGCTTACTAGTCAAAATCAACCTTTACCCGAAATCATCAAAAGTTCAGATAATCCAAACTTTCCTAACTGGAAGAAATCATTTCTTGATGACTTTGGTTCATCCTTGGCAAATGTTATTGATATTTTGGATCCAGATGTGATAGTTCTTGGCGGCGGTGTATCAAATATTGATTTTCTCTATAGTGAAGGAAAAAATTCTACTCACGAAAAAGTATTCAGCGACATTGTCGATACACCTATTACAAAAAATGAGCTTGGTGATTCAGCAGGTGTATTTGGTGCTTGTATGCTATAATTTATTGAGGTTCAATGGTAGCAGGCGGTTTGCTTGAAATTACATAAGAAACCCATGTAACTTCATCAATTTCATTAGTAATCCTGTTACTGATTTTTTCTAAAACTCCATTTGGAAGTCTAGTCCAGTCAGCAGTCATTGCATCAATCGAATCTACAACCCTAACTGTAACAATTCTACCATACTTACGTTCATCTCCGACAACTCCAACTGCCTTATCATCTCCTACAGCTGCATATGCTTGCCATACCTTATCATAAACTCCTGCATCCCATAGTTCCTCTTCAACAATTTTACTTGCTTTTCTGCAGATTGCTAACTTTGAAGGAGTAATCTCTCCCATAATTCGTACAGATAATCCTGGTCCCGGAAATGGGTGTCTCTTCAGTAATTTTTCTGGAACACCCAAAATTCTAGCAACATCTCTTACTTCATCTTTATACAATTCTCTTAACGGTTCTAAGATTTTGAGGTTCAACCATTCTGGTAATCCTCCTACATTGTGATGAGATTTTATTACAGCTGCAGGACCTTTTGATACGCCACTTTCAATTACATCTGGATAAAGTGTACCTTGCGCTAACCATTTGAATGGTCCTTTCTGTTTTGCAAATTCCGTAAATACTCGAATAAATTCTTCCCCAACAATTTTTCTTTTCTGTTCCGGGTCCGTTATTCCTTTTAATTTTGAAAGAAATTGCTCACTTGAATCTACTCTGTGGAAATTTAATGAAAAATTATTTTTGAACATATCTTCAATTTCTTTGGATTCATCCAATCTCAATAATCCATTATCTACAAAAACTCCTGTTTGCCTATCTCCTATTGCTTTGTGTATTAGTAATGCTGCCACTGTTGAATCTATACCTCCACTAACTCCGCATAACACATTTCCTTCAATTTCTGAAATTTCTTTTACCGTTTTTTCCACAAAACCTTCCATTGTCCATTCTTGTTTTGCCTTACAAACATTCAAAACAAAATTTTTCAAAATATCGGTTCCGCGTTCAGTATGAACTACTTCTGGATGAAATTGTATTCCAAATACGGTTCTATCTATATTTGCTATTGCAGCTGCATGTGAATTTTCAGTATGACCTATAACTTCAAAATTAGATGGAATTTCTTCTGCTTCGTCTCCATGACTCATCCATGCACGAATTGACTCCCCTATTCCGTCTAGTAATCCTGAATTTTTATCCATCGAAAGAAGAGATGAACCATATTCTTTGTTTGCACGTTTTACTTTACCTCCAAATTTATTTACAATTAATTGATGTCCATAACAAATTCCTAACAACGGTAGGTCGAAATTAAATAATTCTTCATCTGGTTTTGGTGCATCTTCATTATAGACACTTGATGGTCCACCAGAAAAAATTATTCCTTTTGGGTTCATTTTCTGTAATTCTTCAGGTGATATGTCATATGGTACTAATTCGGCATAAACTGAGAATTCTCTAATCCTTCTACAAATTAAATGACTATACTGAGAGCCAAAATCTAAAACAACTATCTTTTCCATTTTCTATTTCACTGAATTTTCTAACATTCTTGTGAGTGACCATGTTGCGGTATTGATTATCTCATCTAATCTTTCTTTTTGTCTGTAATTTTTAATAATTATTTCTCTGATTGCTGGTCCATTTTTGTTAATTATACAATCAATAACTGAATTCTCATCTATCTTTCCATTTTTGACATCAGTACTATCAATTTTTTTCATCTCACCAATTATTCTTTCAATGAAAAATGATCTTAATGGTGGTATTTCATCGGTAAGACCAATTCCTTCATTCAATATTATAGAAATTTTTTCAGGAGTTACAAATGCATTGGCAATAACTTCTCCATCCTTATTTTTTTTAATTTGAATAGATTCTAATTTTTCTTCTTTAACCTCAATTTTATCTTCTTCTGGTTCTTTTGTAATTGATTCAGTTGATCTTGGTAATGATGAGGCTTTAGTAAAACTGGAACCTTTTAAAACTACATCTAATACATCCAAATTCTTCTGCAGAAAATCTAGCTCATCTTGGTGTTTTGCCATTTTATCTATGATTGATTCTTTTAATTCCAACATTTTTTGGATCTGCTCATCAGTATATTGCATAACTATTAGAAAACTCATTCAGTATTAAAACGCATTCTAAAAGTTTTCAATACACTCTAGGTCAACCATTCTAATTGTTTTGTAACCTTTTATTCTGTTTGTTGAAAACAAATCTGCTTTTGATTTAGTTCCTATCCACTCTACAATCTTTTTGCCAAATTTTAATTTCTTTATCTTTATTCTACGATCAACAATTCTATGTTTCGAATATTTTCCAATTTTCTGACCAAAATCCATCCCAATTAAAACAATTTTACTTGCATTGAAATATTCTGCTAAAAACACACATCTGTCTCCATCTGTAAATCCTCCAAAATTTTCACTTTTCCCTATTTTACTTGTTTGTGTACTTCCTATCACATTTTTCAATTTTTTCACAATTTCTAATTTTTCATAATTATCTCCGTGTGCATGAACTATGATTGGAATTCTTGTTTTACCAATTTTTTCAATACTTTTCAAGTCACCATCAAGATCAGTCACTAAAATATCTGGTTTGATGTTTTTTTCTAATAGTGCTCTAACTGCGCCATCAGCTACAATCTTTGTAACATCTTTCGATTTTTTGATATACTTTAATGATCTAGTCAATGATGGCCCTGCACCTATAATGAATACTGTTTTACCTTGGATCATATTTTGAAATTGATTCTTTGAATTTTTTCCTTTTAACAGTGAATTTAATTTCTTCACAGAAATCAAATCATCTTTTTCCAAATACCCAAATTCCTTTCTAATTTCCTTGAATTGAGTTTTCCATCCACGTATTGTCATATGACTCAAATAGATTACCTTATCATAAATGATATGACAAAATTAGGCAGTATTGTAGTTGGTAAAAAAAATCAAATTACTATTATGGGAATCTTAAACATTAGTCCTGAATCATTTTATAAAAAATCTATAAAATCTACAAAATCAGAAATATCAAAGTATTTGTGTGATATGGAAGAAAATGGAGCTAATATTATTGACATTGGAGGGATGTCTACCGCTCCATATCTAAAAACAATTGTATCTGAAAAAATCGAATCTGAAAGAATAACAAAAACAATCAAAATTATTCAAAATTTATCTAACATTCCAATTTCTGTTGATACTTGTAGGGCATCAGTTGCAAAAGATGCACTTGAATTGGGTATTGATGTGATTAACGATATCTCTGGTTTAAAGTATGATAAGAATATGCCAAAAATTGTAGAAAAATATAATCCATCTTTAATTTTATGTTCATACAGTAAAAAACTTGTAAAAGGAAATCCAATATCTGTAACAAAACAACTTTTGAATCAAAGCATAAAGATTGCCAAAAAAGCTCAAATATCTAAAGATAAAATTGTCGTTGATCCAGCTATTGGATTTTTTAGACGTTCTTCAGATGTTAAAAATAATCTTCCATACACAAAAATCACATCTGATTGGGCTCAAAGAGATATTGAAATTATTAAAAAATTAAAACTTCTAAAAAGTACTTTTCCTATTTTGCTTTCTATTTCCAATAAATCCTTTTTAGGTAAATTACTTGGAAAAGAAGATCCATCTGAACGAAATACTGGGACCGCAATTGCTGAAATGTTATCAATAATTAATGGTGCATCTATAATTAGAACTCATAATCCAAAAATCACCTCAGATGTTATCAAAATGACAAAATCTTTCGCACAAAAATCCAGGAAAGGCTTATAACAGATTTTTTCTCTCTGGTAAAAGGTTCATTTGGTAATAAGAGAAGGATTCACTTTTGATGATGTTCTCCTTGTACCCAAATTTTCAGATATAACTAGTCGTTCACAAACCAATTTATCAACAAACCTTTCTCGAAATATTAAACTCAATATTCCTTTAGTTAGTGCAAACATGGATACCGTCACAGAGTCTACTATGGCAACAACAATGGCTAGACAAGGAGGAATTGGAATAATTCATAGATTTTTAACAATAGAAGAAGAAGCTGAACAAGTTCTCAAAGTCAAACGTTCTGGAAGTGTAATGATTGATAATCCGTATCAAATATCTTCTGAAAAATCTATTGAAGAAGCTATTGATTTAATGAATGAAAAAGAAGTATCTGGATTACTAGTAGTCGATCCTGATTCTAAACTTGTTGGTGTCTTAACTGAACGTGATGTACTTTTTGAATCAATCAATTCAAAAAAATCTGTATCTGAATTAATGACTAAAGATGTAATCTCTTCAAATGAAAATACAACCTTAGATGAAGCAAAAGATATTCTAAAAAGTCATAGAATTGAAAAACTACCTCTTGTAAATGATAAAAATCACATTGTTGGTCTTTACACTACTCAGGATATTCTAAATATCGAAAATTTTCCAAATGCATCAAAGGATAAGAAAGGACGACCACTTGTTGGAGCTGCAGTTGGAGTAAAAGGTGACTTTTTAGATAGAACTGAAGCGTTACTTGGTGCTGGTGCAGATGCAATTGTAGTTGATATTGCACATGGTCACAGTGAAAATGCAATCAGTACAGTAAAAAATATTAAAAAAGCATTTCCTGACTGTGAACTCATTGCTGGAAATGTAGCAACTGCTCAAGGTACTGAAGATTTGATTAAAGCTGGGGTTGATGCAGTTAAAGTTGGTGTTGGTTCTGGTTCTATCTGTATTACACGAGTTATTACCGGCTCTGGTGTGCCTCAATTAACAGCTGTAATGGATTGTGCTGAAATTGGTAAAAAATATGATATACCAATTATTTCTGACGGTGGAACAAGAACATCAGGTGATGCAACTAAAGCATTAGCTGCTGGCGCATCATCTGTTATGTTAGGAAGTATGTTAGGCGGAACTGATGAAAGTCCTGGTTCAACAATCACAAAGAATGGAAAAAGATACAAGTTTTACAGTGGAATGGCATCTCTAGGAGCAGCACGAAGAAGAAAATCAAAGGAAGTTACGCAAGCCGATACTGAGGATGATCTAAATGACTATGTTGCTGAAGGAGTAGAGGCGATGGTTCCATACAAAGGAACTGTTATTGATATTCTCGTTCAAATTACTGGTGGAATACGTTCTGGCTTGAGTTATTGTGGTGGTCATGATATTAAACAAATGCAAACTAATGCTGAATTTATAAAAATGTCACGTGCTGGATTTGCAGAAAGCCAACCTCATGATGTTGACGTACTATAGCTAATCTTTTATTGATTTAAAATCCAGTTTTTTCATGTTGAATAAATTCACAATTATTGGAATTATAATTGGAAGTGCAATTTCTATTTTAGGCGCTTCTTCAATGGTCACTTCATTAAATTCACCAAATGAAATTCAAGAGGATACTGCAACATTTGGAATTGGCGATTTTGATAAAATTAACTTCAATGCTCCTGCAAACTCATCACAATCATTGATTATAACCGGAGATTCATTTGATGTAAAAATTACAACTCCTGATTCAAGTAATGATGTTAATGCAAGTTTTAAAAATAAAGCGAACCTTTCTTGGACTTCGATCACTGCAGGTCAAACAATAATAACAATCCAAAATACTGGAGATTCAGAGTTTACTGAAAGTTATAAATTTGAACTAGAACGTGATCCGTTATTCTTCACTTATTCAATTTTAGTAATTATTGCTGGAGTTGTAATAAT
Organism: Candidatus Nitrosopelagicus brevis; assembly: GCF_000812185.1. Taxonomy (NCBI): domain Archaea; kingdom Thermoproteati; phylum Nitrososphaerota; genus Candidatus Nitrosopelagicus; species Candidatus Nitrosopelagicus brevis. Next base: position 1,051,671 of record NZ_CP007026.1, read on the forward strand.
TGGATTTAGTGCAGGATTTAGTGCCCGAAAACCAAAAGGATTCTAATCTAATTCTGCAATTGGATATGAACCAATTATTTTAAGAAATATTGTATTTTTTCTAATATTGTCTAGTACAGATTTTATTTTAGAATTTGAAGAATGACCTAGAAAATCCACAAAGAAATTGTATTCCCAATTTGTATTCTTATTTGGTCTAGATTCAATTTTTGTTAGATTAATATCATTATCATTAAATTCTTTCAATATTTGATATAATGCACCTGGTTCATGTTTTACTGAAAAAATAATTGAAGTCTTATCATTTTTACTTTCATTCGTCTTCTCTTTTGAAAATATCAAAAAGCGCGTGAAATTATTTGAATTATTTGCAATTCCTTCTTTGATTATAGGAACATCATACAAATTACTAGCAAGACTACTTGCTATTGCTGCACAATTATTTTCAAGGTCTTTAATGATTTCAACACTTCCTGCTGTGTCATATGTTGGAACAGTTTTCAAACCATGATTTTCAATAAAATCACTACATTGTCCTAATGCTTGTGGGTGTGAATACACTTTTGTTATATCGTCCAATTCACCTCTACCAATTAAACAATGTTCCACTTTAAGATACACTTCACCTATTGCATGTAGATTTGTTTTAACAATTTCATCAATGCTCTGTCCAACTGTACCTTCAATAGAATTCTCAACAGGTAAAATGGAATAACTTACATCAGATGATGTTTTATCGTTTTGAGCAGATTTTAATGCATCTTCAAATGAACTTGTTCCAATTGTATCAATTTCTTCTCCAAAAAATTTTTTTGCTGCACTTTGACTATATGCTCCTTGTACGCCTTGATATGATACTTTCTTCATCTTAATTTTAAATTAAAAATTCACTTTTACCAAACTCGGTAGATAATTTTCTATCATCAATCCATCCACAATCCTTACACTTTACTGCATCTCTCATTTTTACAACAGTACCAAAACATTTTCTACATTTTGTGAATAATACTCCTAATTCTGGTGAATCTATAGTTGCATGTATTGTTCCATTTATGTGACTGATTATCTTTGCTTTTACAACATCTTGTGCTAAAGCGATATTTTTTTTCCTAATATGTCTCGTAACACAAATACATTCCAAATCTGAATTCATTTTTTTTCCATTAACAAATTTTATCATTATCGCAATCATTGATGGTAAATTTGCCTCCACAACTCCTATGATTACATCCCCTACGTTTGGTACTGTAATCTGTTTTTGTCGATTTATTGATGCTAATCTTTCAGAAGAATCTAGATTAATTTCTCCAATTGTTGTTGCTCTAATAGAATCGTTATCCTCAAATGTATTTTCTCCTGGCAAATATTCTTCAATTTGTGCAATTTTTTCGCCTGGAATTTTTTGATTTTCATTCATAGATATACTCAAGAATTTTAACTATTATTTGTTTTTAGACTCACATAATTGATTAACCAGTTATAATTTACCAGTGATATGAGTGAGCAAATATCTAGCAAATTGATATCTTATGCAGTATTTCTAGTCACGCTCGGAGTTATTGGAGTAAGTATCCTATCTGTGATGTTTCCAGCCTTGATCATTTCAAATACATATGAATTTTCTAACGATTTAGATCCATTTGAAAGTAATTCTTGGTTACCATCAATTATCATATCTATTTCATCTTTTTTGATTATAGGCTTTCTTTATCAAAAAAAGAAACTTCCATCTTTTTTTCAATCTGGAATACATTTTATTTTAAATTTTGAAACCTCAAAACGAGTTTCAATAATAACTGCAATTATAATTTTAGTTATCTACATTGGATTCTCTTCTGAAGAATTATTTATCGATGAGATGCGTCAGTGGCCAGATTATAAAGTATTACAACAGGCATTAGATATCTGGCCATCTACTGATCATTGGAGTATCTACGTTTCAGAACAAAATACTAGATATGTTAGAATTATTCTTCTGGATTTTTCACAGGAATTTCTTCAAAATATAAAATTATTACCTTTTGTTGGAAGTATTCTTGTTGTAGTATTCACTGCATTAATAACTACACAAATAGCAAAAAAAAGATTTGCTGGCTTGGTGTCAATGATTATTCTATTACAAAGTATCACCTTTACTGATTTCGATACTATTGCTGTTTATGAGAATTTTTGGGTATTATTTTATCTCATTTCATTGTATTCAATTCAAAAAAGATGGTGGTCTGCTTCACCAGTATCTTTTGTTTTAGCTATTTTCACAAAAGCATTTATCATAACATATTTTTGGATGAATATATTTTTCATTTATCGTGCAGAAATTCCTAGAAAAACAAAATATTTCTTATTTTTAACTTACGGTGCAGTTATTGGAATAGTATATTGGATTTTTGAAAGTGGAAAAAGTATAATCTATGATGATATTGTTAAATTAGATGTAAATGCATTTTATGATGGATTTACTGGATGGGGAAATAATATGCAACTTGATCCTCTTGCAATTTTGTGTGTAGTTCCTTTAACAGTTGGATTATTCATAAAATCTCTGAAGGGAGTTAAACAAGCTGATTCTGTCTTAATTTTGATTATGGGCACAATTCTTGCTGCACCATTGATCTCTTTTGTTACCGATTTCTATTTCATATTGCCTTATCGATACATTCCATTTATTGTAGCAATGGCAATTGGAATTGGAGTTTTTCTTTCAAAAGAAGATTAGTCGCTACGAATTATTGTCCAATAAGTTATAACAGAATCTGATGGTTTTACTATATACGAATGGTGTAAACCTCTAAAAATTTCATATCTCTCTCCAAGATTATCACGTACCCCCAAACTAGTAATAAATGCCCTATGATACCAAGCACATTCTTCATCATACCCTGGAACTTCAAAAACTTGTGTCAAACATTTCTCATAGTTATACTCGACAGTTATTTCACGCATTTCAACATTTTTTCCATTCACAATTCCTGTTTTCACAATTGGTAGCGTATCCACAAAATTATGCGTAACATCTTTTTCTAAATAACTTGTTGCAACAGTTTTTGTGACACTAATTAATTCACCATCCAAATTTCTTAGAATATTATATGCCTGAACTTTGTATTCTGAATCTTTGATTTTAATTAATTCATCCGTATTCCATGTTAACGGCTCTGCAGCAATATTTACTGAAAAAATTGAAACAAATGATAATCCAATTATTATTAGAAGTATTGTTTTTTTCATATATTATAACCAGTGTGGTATCTCTAAATAATTATCTAATTTCTCATTATTGAGCATTTTTAATAATGCATTTGCTTGTGGTGTTGATAGCATAGGTTTGTCAAATTCATTATCAGTTGAAATTCTTGGGCACGCAACTTGAATAAATGCATCAATTCCTGTGAAATTTTTCAGTCTATCACTAGTAATGTCTGTTAATGCTAACAATTGAACTTCTTTTCCACGCTCTTCAAGCTCTTTTTTGAATTTTAATGCTGTAACTTTTGCAAATTGACCTTCTTTTAGACCTACAATTACTCCAAAAACTTTTGCTTCCATTGCTTTGTAAATCTTCAGCGTAGCCTTTTTTTCTAATTTTTCTGCAAAGTTCGTCACATCTCTTACTTCATTGAAATAAGGATCTAAAATGTAGGTTTTCACTTTAGTTGATATTGCAACTCCTGCAGCATGAAAATTACTTTGTCCTAAAAATAAATTTGCATCTACTTCTTCTTTTGTTTCCATTGCAGGATAAAATTCACATCCAAAAACTTGCCCATCGTTTAATTGACCTTTTCCTTTACCGATTTTTACAAAAACACCTCCGTCTTCTAGTTGTTTTTTAACTGATTCAACTTGATGAAGATGTTGACTATCTGTAATTAATGAAATTGTTTTTCCATTCAAAATTTCTAATGCTTTTGGTATTACCGCATCAAAAGGTACGTTATCAAAAGCATCAATCATGATGACATTATCTTGTTCTCCTGGAAATGTTTCTAATTTATTTGTGTGACCAATATTGAATAAAATTTCTGCACCTAAAACTTTGGCACCATTTGAATTAAGATCACATGTACCCCATGTAGTATCTGCTAAAACAAATGCAGGGATATCAAATTTTTTTGTAATATTTACTGCTGTTTCTTGAACTTGTGGTAACATTCCATCTGGTGCATTTAAAGCAACTGTAACTGGCTTCCTTTGAGAAATTATCTCAAAAATCCTCTTTTCATCAATTACTATCATTTGTTCTGAAAAGTGTCATTTTGAATTTAAACCAAACTCTTTGGCAAATCACTAAAATTCCTATATTTTGTAGTAAATGTATGTCTAAACAAATACTCCATATTGGTATTGATGATACAGATTCTCCTAAAGGCATGTGTACTACATTTTTAGCTTACAAAATTATTAACAGATTGAAAAAAGAAAATGTAGATTTTCTTGATTTTCCAAATTTAGTCAGATTCAATCCTAATATTCCATGGAAAACTAGAGGTAACGGTGCTGTTGGAATTAAAATTTCTACTTCCAATCCTGAAAAAATCAAAAATTTAGTAAAAAAATTTGTTAAACAATATTCCGATGTTAAAAATGGAGCAAATCCTGGTCTGGTTTTTTGTCAAGTTGAAAACATTCCAGATGAATTTTTGAAAATTAGTTCAGATGCAATGTGGAAATTAATTCATAGAAATGAAGCAAAAAAAATTCTTTCGAAATACAATTTTGATTTTTTTTATCTTGGTAATGGTCAAGGATTAGTTGGAGCCACTAGTGTCATAGGCTATAATTTTAAAGATCAAACATACGAATTACTTTCTTATCGTAAATCATCTCAATTTGGAAAAAAACGTTCAATTGATAAATCCAAAGTCAAAGAAATGCAAGAAAAAACATATCCTAATACGTTTAATAGTTTTGATTCCAAGAAAAATAAAGTATTGTTAATGCCTCATGGTCCTGATCCTGTTTTTTATGGAGTTCGTGGAGAAGACTCGTCAACATTAATTTCTGCATCAAAAATGATTAAACCAAAAGAGAAACTTGCTGGTTATCTTATTTTTAAATCAAATCAAGGAACTGGTGATCATTTAAAAAATGAAATCGATGTAAATAATTTTTTACCCTATACATCTGGAACTTTACATGGTATTGTATCTACAAAACCTATTGTAACCAAAGGTGGGCATGTATTTTTTTCAATGATTGTAAACAATGTGAAAATTCATTGCGCAGTCTATAAACCAACACGAATTACTAATATTGCAAAAGAATTGATCATTGGAGATATGATTAAAGTGGGGGGTGGAATTAGAAAAGCATCAAAAACACATCCTAGAATTTTAAATATTGAATTTATTCAGGTTCTAAAACTTGAAAAGAAATCAAAATTAACAAATCCATTTTGTAAAAAATGCAAAAAAAGTATGAAATCAAAGGGGAAAAATCAAGGATTTCAATGTGTCAAATGTAAAAAGTCATCTCCTCATAAGATTCGCCAATTTTTTACACGTTCTATTAAAGAACAAATCTATGTGCCAGATACTTCGGCCCATCGTCATCTCACAAAACCTGTTCAACGCATGAAACAAATATCTAAACATGAAAAATTCGATCCAAATTCATTATGGATCAATAATTTTTAAAATCATAATAGCGGGGAGTAGATTTGAACTACTGATTTTCGGGTTATGAGCCCGACGGGATGACCTGACTTCCCCACCCCGCTGAACAAAAATCCCTTATGAGGTATATACGCGTTTCAAATTCGGAAATGAATAAAAGGATTCTAATTAATTTTTTATTATGCTTCCAAGGTATAGAAAATTCCAAATCGTTGGTATCGCAGGAGCTCTACTATTCTCTGCTGTAGTTTTGACTGATACATTACCTTCAAATTCACCACCACTTCCTGAACCTATAATTCAAAATGTTTCAACTGAATCTGTAGAAATTGTGGCAACAAATTTTGATAAACCATGGTCAATTGCGTTTGATGATGATAGGATATTTGTTTCAGAAAAATCTGGGAAAATCCAAATAGTAACATCTTCTGGCGTACTTGATTCGCCTCTAATTACATTACGTACTCCTGAAATTTTTGGTGGTGGATTACTTGGAATAACAACACATCCAGATTTTACAAATAATCATTTTCTTTATGCATATCATACATATGAAGAAAATGAAAAGTTATGGAATAAAGTAATTAGAATTACAGAAAAAGATAACAAATCTACTGAAATTATTACTATTCTAGATAAAATACCTGGTTCTGCATTTAGTAATGGTGGAGTTATAAAATTTGGTCCTGATGGAAAATTATACGTAGGAACTGGTTCTGTTAGTGATTTTTTAAATGAATCACAAAACCTCAATTCTCTAGCAGGAAAAATTCTTAGATTAAACGATGATGGAACCATACCATCTGATAATCCATATGAAGAATCTTATGTATTTACACTTGGACATAGGAATCCAACAGGTTTTGCATGGAATAATCTAGGAACAATGTTTGCAACTGAATCTGGTCCAACAAAAAATGATGAAATCAATTTGATAACTGCAGGTTCTAACTATGGTTGGCCAGAAGTTCAATGTTTCTCAAACAATGATAATTTTGTAAACCCTTTGGAATGTTTTGATCCTGGATTGGAACCTGGTGGAATAATATTCTATTCTGGAGATAAACTTGACATTAATGATGAAATGATTCTAGCTTCACAAAAAGCAACAAATCTATTCAAAGTTCAAATTAGCGAAAATGATGTAAATCTTGAACGTATATTGAGTGGTTTAGGTAGAATTAGAGATGTAGCACAGGGTCCTGATGGATATGTCTACATCATTACCACAAATACCGATGGAAAAGCATTTCCAGCACCAGATGATGACAAATTATTGAGGATATTGAAATAAAATGGCTGATTCATCGATTCCAAAATTTTTTGAGAAAACTCATGAGGAGAAATTGGATATTATTTGTAATTTCTCAGATCTTAATGATGATGAATTAAATCATCTCAAAAATGCAACTGGTGGATTGGATTTTGAATATGCAAACAAAATGATTGAAAATGCAATTGGTACATTTTCGCTTCCTCTTGGGATTGCTACTAATTTTAAAATTAACAATGTGGATTATCTTGTTCCTATGGTAATTGAAGAACCATCAGTAATTGCTGCTGCATCAAAGGCTGCAAAAATTGCTAAACTTCATGGTGGTTTTACTGCAAAAGTTGATGGAAATATCAGTATTGGACAAATCCAAGTTTTAGATGTAGATATTCAAGAATCAATTTCTACTATAAATTCAAATTCTGATCAGATAATTGAACTAGCAAATTCTTCAAGTAAAACATTACCAAAATTAGGTAAGGGTGCAAAAGAAGTAAAATGTAAAGAAATCAAAACTCCCTCATCATCTATGTTAATTGTAGAATTGATGATTGATGTAGGTGATGCTATGGGTGCAAATGTAACTAATACTATGTGTGAAACTGTTGCACCATTAATTGAAAAATTAACAGGTGGAAAAACATTATTGAGAATACTTTCAAATTATTCTACCAAACGAATGGTAACAGCAACTGCAACATTTGATAAAGATGCAGTTGGTGGAGAACAAGTCGTTAATGACATGATCTCTGCATTTGATTTTGCTGATAATGATGTTTATCGTGCAGTTACTCATAACAAAGGTGTCATGAACGGTGCAATTTCTGTTGCAAATGCTACAGGACAAGACAGTCGTGCAATTGAAGCAGCTGCACATGCATATGCATCTCACACTGGACGATATCGCTCGTTAACGCAATGGTCAAAAGATAATGACGGACATCTTGTTGGAAAATTTGAAATTCCTCTTTCAGTTGGAATTGTTGGAGGAGTTACTAATAATCACCCAATTGCAAAACTTTGTACTAAAATACTTAATCTAAAAAATGTCCAAGAATTATCATGTATTATTGCTTCAACCGGATTGGCACAAAATTTTGCTGCTATGCGTGCCTTAGCAACAGAAGGAATTCAGAAAGGTCACATGAAATTACACGCTCGAAAAGAGGCAAGTAATTCCTAACAAAATACCTAAAGAAAATTTTCTACTTGTTTTAACCATCCATTATATTACGTATAGTTGTTCGTATAGAAATGTCCAAAGTAAAATTTGCAATCCCAAAAGGCAGTCTAGAAGAGGCTACATTCAAGCTTCTTGAAAGCTCATGGACTAGAGTTAGTAGAAAAAGTAGAACGTATCGTGTTTTTTTAGATGATCCTGAAATTATGGTAAAAATGTTAAGACCTCAGGAAATTCCTAATCTGGTTTCAGATGGATTGTATGATGTTGGAATTACAGGAAAAGATTGGATTAATGAAACCAAATCTGATGTTGATCCTTTACTTGATTTAGAATATGGAAAAATAAAATTAGTAATTGCAATTCCTGACACATTAAAATTCAAAAATTTTGATCAAATGATTGCAGAATATGCTAAAAAGAAAAAGATTCTCCGCCTATCTTCAGAATATCTCACAAATGCTTCAAAGTTTATCAAAAGTTGTAAATCATACAAAAAAGCATTTGGAAATAAGGATCCAATGATTATTACTCCTTGGATGAGAGTTGGAACAAACAAGAATGTTCAAATTCACTTATCATTTGGTGCAACTGAAGCAAAGCCTCCAGAAGATGTTGATGCAATAATGGATGTTACAGAAACTGGAACAACTTTAAAACAAAATGGACTGAAAATTATAGATACTGTAATGAAATCCAGTGCACATCTAATTGCAAATAAACAATCTCTAAAAGATAAGAACAAACGTGAAAAAATATTTGATATTGTAACTTTAATGAGTGGTGCAGTTCAAGGAAAAAAATACTTACACTTGTATCTTAACATCAAAGAAAATAATTTGAAAAAGCTTCTCAAAGAACTTCCTTCATTAAAGAAACCAACTGTTAGCCCATTAAGTGAAAAAGGTTGGGTAGGTGTAAACACTGTAATCTTAAAAACTGATTTCCACAAACTAATACCTAAACTTCGAAAGATTGCTCAAGGAATAGTTGTACATGAACCACGACAAATTCTTCAGTTAGAGGAGATAAAGCGTGACGAAGAAAATTGATCAAGATATTACAGGTTAGTAATGTTGACAGTTTTGTAGAAGCCAGACGTCAAAAAACCTCACAAAAAGATAGAAAAATTGTACAATCAATCTTAGATGATGTAAGAAAGAATGGTGATTCTGCTGTCAAAAAATACGAACAAAAATTCAATGGAAGAAAAACAACTCAATTACGTGTAAGTAAACAAGAAGCAAAAAATGCAAAGATTACTGATGCAGAATTTACTGCATTACAGTTATCCGCAATACGACTATCTAAATCACAAAGAATTCTAAACAAAAGTTTGATTCAATCTGTCAAGAAAATCTCTGATATTTCATTTGTTCCTGTTCCAAGTGTTGGTTGTTACATACCTGGAGGTCAAGCCCGATATCCAAGTTCAGCAATTATGTCTGTAATTACTGCTGCTGAGGCTGGGGTAAAGAAAATTGTAGTTGTTTCTCCTCCAAATTCTGATGGAAAAATAGATCCTATGACAATTACTGTTGCTCAAAATTGTGGTGCAGAAATCTACAAAGTAGGTGGTGCACAAGCAATAGCTGCACTTGCATATGGAACAAAATCTATACCAAAAGTCGATAAAATTGTTGGGCCTGGAGGAAAGTTCGTTAGTATTGCTAAATCAATTGTAAGTGAAGAAACCTCAATTGATATGATTGCAGGACCCACTGAACTTGGAATTATAGTTGATTCAACTGCCGATCCTGAATTGGTTGCATATGATCTTATTTCTCAAGCAGAGCACAGCAATGATACAATGTGTTTTGTTATTACGACATCAAAATCAAAGGCAACTCAAATTCAAAAATCACTCAAAAAAATAATTCCAAATATAGAGAGAAGTTCTATCGTAAAACAGAGTATCTCAAAGAATGGATTCATTGCAGTTTGTAAAAATCAAAAAGATGTAATTGAATTAGCAAATAAAATTGCACCAGAACACATGGAATTAATGGTGAAAGGTGCTAAAGTACTATCCAAAAAAATCACTGGTCCTGGTTTAGTCTTAATTGGAAAAAATACTCCATCTTCTGCAAGTGATTATCTTTTAGGTACTAATCACATACTTCCAACTAATGGATTTGGTAGAACTAGAGGAGGATTATCTGTATTGGATTTCTTAAAATTACAAACTACACTGGAAACAAAGAAGTCAGAACTTAGTAAAATTTCTGATAAATTAAAAATACTTACTGATGCAGAAGGATTACCAAATCACTACAAAGCTGTGGAGAAGAGATTAAAATGAATAAGAAATTCCAAAAAAGATTAAATGAATTAGGAAATCTTTCTGGATATCAAAAACCAACTAAAGTTGATGATGTACTAAAACTAGACTCAAACGAAAATCTTGCAATTAAAAAAGAATTCCAAACTGAATTAATTCGTGAAGCTCAAAAACGTTCAGACATTAGAACATATCCCCTTGGCGGAGTTGAAAATTTAATCAGTTCTCTTGCAAAATATTTGAAAGTACCAAAAAATATGATTTCAGTTGGAAATGGTTCTGATCAAATACTTGATTTAATTCTAGCAAATTTTTGTACAAAATTAACAAAAATCCTAACATCTGATCCTACATTTGGATTCTTTGAAGAAAGATGCAAACTTTACTCTATAAAACAAGTTACAATTCCATTTTCAAAAAATATGGATTTACGCATTGAAGATTTTATTAAAAAAGCAAAATCTGTAGATATGATTTATCTTGATTCTCCAAACAATCCAACTGGATTCCAATTTTCTAATAAAGACTTGGAAAAATTAATCAAATCTTTCTCTGGACCTATAATAATTGATGAAGCATATGGCGAATTCTCAAATTCTTCTGTTCTTAGTCTAGTTAAAAAATACCCCAACGTGATTTTAGTAAAAACTTTGTCTAAAGCATTCGGATTGGCTGGATTACGTATAGGGTATATGATTGCCGACAAAAAATTTACTGAAGTTTTCTCAAATGTTATTCAATATCCATATCCACTAAATACACTCGCTATTGAATGTGGAATTTTGGCTATAGAAAAATCAAAACAAATTATATCTATTTTTGAAATCATCAAAAAACAGAGAGCGAGAATAATAAAAAATTTAAAAAAATATGATGCTTTTGATGTTTTTGATTCTAATGCAAATTTTGTATTATTTGATGCAAAAGGTGCTGATACACGAGTATACAATGCATTAATTGAACAAGGAATTTCTATTAGAAAACTTGGAAAATTGGCTTCACACAAAGGATGTTTGCGTGTAACAATTGGTACTCCTGATATGAACTCTAAATTTTTACTTGCAATACGTGATCTTATAGAATGACCAAAGAAATTTTCATTTCTAATGATATATCTCAGAAAATCCAGAAATTTGATTCAATAATATTTGATTGTGATGGAGTCTTAGTTGATATTAGAAATTCATATGATCATGCAATCAATAAAACAATTTCTGCAATAATGAAAGAATTGTTTAATGATGAAATAGGTGATGTCGTAACATCAAAAATTCACTTTGGTTTAAAATCTGTTGGAGGATTTAATGATGAAGTTGCAGTAGTGTATGCTATAGTCATGACATTGGCTGCTTCCAAAAAGTCTGAAATTGAATTTGAAAAATTAATTGTTGATGTAATTAGTAACGCTAATGAATCTGGCATTAATTCTATTGATGATTATTTCAAAGACCGAAATATAGATCTTATAGAAATTAAATCAAAATTAGATTATGAAAATTCTCGTAAAGTGAGTTATATACACAAAATTTTCAATCAATTGTTTTATGGACCAAAATTATATGAAGAAATTTCTAATGAAAAATCTCAATTCTATGATGAACCCTTAATTGATCTAGATGATATAGTCTTAGATGACAATCTTATGCTTAAATTAAAAAATAGATTTGGTACTAAAATCTCTACTGTAACTGGAAGAGGAAAATTTGCGTTTTCATATTCAATGAAAAAATTTTTAGATAATTTTGATATGGAAAACTCAGTATTTCTAGAAGATCGTCCATTGAACCTGGCAAAACCAAATCCCGAATCTCTAATAGAATCAATTTCTAAAATTAATTCGAAATGTTCTCTATACATTGGCGATTCAATGGAGGATCTTTTGATGGTTCAAAAATGTCAGGAACAAGGTTATGATGTATCATTTTGTGGTATTTATGGTTCTAGTGATGAACCGAAATTAAAATATGAATTATTTCAAAAGAATGACGCACCATTTATTCTTGAATCAATACAAGAACTTCCGAAGGCATTAAATCTGGTATGATGGAAACTAAACAAGTATTATGAAACCTAGAAAAACAAGCATCAAACGAGAAACCAAAGAAACCAGTGTTTCAATAACCATTAATCTGGATGGAACTGGCAAAACCACAATCAATACAGGTATAAAATTCCTAGATCACTTGATTGGTTCTTTTGGTAAGCACTCGATGATGGATTTGGTTGTTAAGGCAAAATCAAGAGATGGAATTGAACACCACTTGATTGAAGATACAGGCATAACTATTGGAAGTGCAATTGATAAGGCGTTAGGAAATAGAAGTGGAATTACAAGATTCAGTTTCTCATCTGTACCTATGGATGAAGCTCTAGCTGAAACATCACTTGATTTAGTAAAAAGACAATATCACAAAATAACTCTCTCAACCAAAAGAACAAAGATTGAGGGTATATCCAAAGAAGATCTAGAACACTTTTTCTTCTCTCTTGCGCAAAATCTGAATTGTTGTATTCATGTTACTGTAAAGTATGGAGATAATGATCACCACAAAGTTGAAGCTGCCATAAAATCAATGGCAGTAGCAATACGTAATGCAGCATCAAATGATCCTAAACAAAAAGGTATACCAAGTACTAAAGGCGCAATGTAATGGTAAGTGTAGCAATATTTGATTATGGAGCAGGAAATATCTTTAGTCTAAAGACTTCACTTGAAAAAAATGGTGCCAGTGTTGATATTATTACCAGTTTTGATCAATCAAAAAAATATGATGGTTTATTGTTGCCTGGTGTAGGAAATTTTGATCCTGCAATTAGAAGCATTAGAGATTATTCTGCATTGGGATTCCATGATTTTGTAAAAGAAAAAATTCCAGTTCTTGGAATATGTCTAGGAATGGAGATGTTTTTCAAGCAAAGTCAAGAAGGAAAGGAAAAAGGTCTAGATGTAATGAATGGCGAAGTTGTATTACTTCCAAATGATATGAAAATTCCACATATGGGTTGGAATAGTTTAGAAATTACAAAAGATAGTAAAATTCTTGAAGGAGTAGAGAATAATTCATGGGTTTACTTCGTTCATTCCTATAGGGCCAAGCCTGATAATTCAGATATTATTGTGGCTAATGCAGATTATGGAATAAAAGTTCCTGCTGTTGTAGAAGATAATTTATTTTTCGGAACTCAATTTCATCCTGAAAAATCAGGTAAAATTGGATCATTAATGATTCAAAACTTTCTTAGAGTGTGCAGTAAATGAAAATAATCCCTGCAATTGATTTGATGGACGGTAAAGTTGTCCGCTTGTATAAAGGTGATCCTAAAAACAAAATAATTTACAGTAACAATCCTGTAGAAATTGCAAAAAAATGGGAATCACTTGGAGGTGATATCTTACATATTGTTGATTTAGATGCAACCTTAGGCAGTGGTGAGAATTCTAAAATTATTAAAGAAATTTCTGAAAACACATCAATTCCGTTGCAGGTTGCAGGTGGCCTACGAACTGAAGAAAAAATTTCTGAAGTTCTAGATTTTGCTTCCCGTGCCGTAATTGGAACAATTGCAATGCAACTTAAAGAAAGTGAGCAAGATAATATTCTAAGTGATTTTATCCAAACATTTGGTTCTGAACGAATTGTAATTTCCATTGATCATGTGGATGGAAAAATTGTTACTCATGGATGGCAAAATAACACTGGTATTGATCTATATGATGCAACAAATGAGTTTGTCAACTATGGGTTTACCGAATTTTTAACCACAAATGTTTCAAAGGATGGGACCTTGGAAGGACCTGATATTGAATCACTAAAAAAAATATGCCAAATAAAAAAGTGTAATGCAATTGCCAGTGGTGGAATATCTAAAATGCAAGATATTCAAGATGTTAATGAAATTGATCCATTTGGAGTAATTCTAGGAAAGGCACTTTATGAAGGGCTAGTTTCAATAGAGGAGGCAAAGAAAATTGGTTCTAACTAAGCGTATAATTCCGTGTTTGGATGTTGCAAATGGACGAGTTGTAAAAGGATTAAATTTTGAATCAATAAAAGATGCAGGTGATCCTGTACAATTAGCTGAAAAATATTCTAATGAAGGCGCAGATGAACTAGTTTTTCTAGATATTACTGCCTCATCTGAACAACGTGAAACCATAAAATCACTAGTTAAAAAAATTGCAGAAGTAATTGACATTCCATTTACGGTTGGCGGTGGAGTTAAATCATTACAACATGCAAGAGATATTTTGCTTAATGGTGCTGATAAAGTTGCAATTAACACTGGAGCTGTAAAAAATCCTGAAGTCATTACTGAACTAATGGAATTATTTGGCAAACAATGTGTTGTAGTTGCAATAGATTCTAGAAGAAATTATAATTTAGAGAAAGGAAAAAATATTTTTTCAGAAAATGGAAAACAATTTTGGTTTGAAGTATTCATTTATGGCGGAAAAAAGGGTACTGGATTAGATGTTATTGATTGGTCTAAAAAAATAGAAGAATTAGGTGCAGGTGAAATACTACTTACAAGTATTGATAGAGATGGTACAAAAGATGGATATGATACTTTATTAACAAATGAAATTGTTCATGCAGTTGGAATTCCTGTTATTGCATCTGGTGGATGTGGGAAACCTGAAGATATGATTGACATTTTTAAAAATACTGAAGTTAATGCTGCATTAGCTGCATCAATTTTTCACTATGAAACACATTCTGTTAATCGTGTAAAAGAAATGATTAAAGAAAATGGAATTGATGTTAGATACTGAATTATGGATCAGGGTCGGTTCCTGGAGTTGATCCTGGAAACTTTTGACTTGCTGGCATTTCACCAGGTAATGTAGGATCAAGTTCATATGCTACTGAACATTCTACAAAATAGCTTTCATGGTTAGGTAAAATATCCGGAAGCATTTCAAAATAGATTTTAGACATTTCATATCCTCTAAACATAACTGTCCATTCTCCAACTAGTTGTTCTTTTTCACATAAATTTTTTGATAGTAATAATTGTGGTTTAAAATATTTTTTATGAAAATCTCTAACGTCACCATTAAATGCAATTGTATCGTATAACTTTCCTTCTGGAGTGTAAAAATCAACATGTCCTTTGTCTTGTGGTCTAAGATCTTTTATAACCACGTACACATGTTCGCCTAAAAGATATTTGTCTTTGTTAATTTGTAACGGACCTAAAATTTGTGGGTTATCTGGATAAACAACACTTGCCACTTTTCCTCCTTTTTCATAATACTCTTCAACAGAAACTTGTTGCCACATTGTTTCGTTTACTTGAAAAACTATTACTCCAAGAATTACTGCAATTCCTATTCCTGTAGCAATACCTACATTTCGATTCATAAATCTCTCCAATTTTTTAATTCTATAAAACTTTCTTATCAAAAATCTTTACTGATTTTTTTATTTTTTTATAGAAATTATCTTATCCTCTCTCTAAAAATGAATTTTTTTCTTCTTTTTTAATAAAATTGGAAATTTATAATCAGATATCATTCTAATTTTAGACAATAAAATTAAGTAATACTTAATCTAATATTAGGATATTTTATGAACTAATTAGAATCTGATCTGAATATGGGTAAAAATCACCTTCAATGTAGAGAATGTAAAAAAGAGTATGAACCTACTTTCAAGTATATTTGTGATGAATGTTTTGGTCCATTAGATGTCAAGTATGATTTTCCATCTGTGAATAAAGATACCTTTAGAGATAGAGAAAAGACATACTGGCGTTATTTTGAATTATTACCAATTATAGATAAAAAAAATATTGTAAGCATAGAGGCAGGAATGACTCCATTAGTTAAGGCAGAAAAACTTGGTAAAGAATTAGGACTAAACAATCTTTACATCAAAAATGATTCAGTTAATCCAACATTTTCATTCAAAGATAGACCTGCAGGTGTTGCAATTTCTAAAGCTAAGGAATTTGGTTTAGAATCTGTTGGATGTGCATCAACTGGTAATTTAGCATCTGCAACTGCTGCACATGCAGCAAAAGCAAACATGCCATGTTATATCTTTGCACCAAGTAATATTGAAACTGCAAAAATTGCTCAAGCATTATCATATGGTGCAGAATACATCTCTGTTGACGGTACATATGATGAGGCAAACAGAATTGCAGCACAAATTGGTGATAGAAAAGGAGTTGGTGTGGTAAATATCAATATGCGTTCTTACTATGTTGAAGGATCCAAAACTTTAGCTTATGAAGTTGCAGAACAACTAGACTGGAATGTTCCAAATCATCTTATAGTTCCTACAGGAAGTGGTGCTATGTTAAATGCAATATGTAAAGGATTTGAAGAATTACAATCTGTCTCTTTACTTGATGATCTATCATCAATGCACATGCATTGTGCACAACCACAGGGATGTGCTCCAATAGTTGATGCATTTGATAAGAATGTTGATAAAGTAACTGCTGTTGAACAACCAAATACTGTTGCAAAAAGTTTAGCAATTGGTGATCCTGGTGACGGTCGTTATGTTCTAAAAAGATTAAAACAATACAATGGAGTTGCAAAACAAACAAATGATAAAGAAATTTTAGATGCAATCTTACTCTTAGCAAAAACAGAGGGAATCTTTACTGAACCTGCAGGTGGTGTTTCTGTTTCTGTTTTGAAAAAAATGGTTGAAGAAGGAAAAATTGACAAAGATGAACCTACTGTATGTTATGTAACTGGTAATGGTTTGAAAGCTACCGAATCAATTATGACTGTACTCAAAAAACCACAAGTAATGCAAGCTGATGTTGCAAAAATCTCAGCAGTGATAGGGTGAATCATATAATGACTAAAGTTACTTTTACAATTCCTTCAGTCTTGAATGCAGGTGGTGGTGAAAAGAAAACTGAACTTGAAGCCTCAACCCTTAAGGAATCATTTGAAAAAATCTCTGAAATTATGGGTGATGACTTTAAGAGAAAAGTTCTAGAAGCAGACGGTTCACCACGTTCTCTAATTAACATTTACATCAATGGAAAAAATGCTGCATTTGATAATGGTCTTGATACTCCGTTGAATGAAAATGATGAAGTATACATTTTACCTGCAGTAGCAGGCGGTTCTGATCTGTCAGAAAAAGAATTGGATAGATTCTCACGTCAAGTAATGTTAGAACAAATTGGGTATGATGGTCAATTAAAATTAAAAAATTCTAAAGTTTGTGTTGTTGGTGTTGGTGGTTTAGGAAATCCAATTACAACTAGACTTGCAACAATGGGAGTTGGTAAATTACGAATTGTTGATAGAGATGTTATAGAATTATCAAACTTACATAGACAAACAATGTTTGATGAAGATGATGTCGGTCAAGTAAAAGTAGAAGTTGCACAAAAGAAACTAAAAAAATTAAATCCTGAAGTAGAAATAGAAGCTTTACCAATTTCTATTAATGATTATAATGCATCTGATGTTATTGATGGATGTGATGTTGTAATTGATGCTCTTGATAGCGTTAATGCACGTTATGCATTAAACAAAGCATGTGTAGAAAAAAATATTCCATTTGTAACTGGTGCTGCAGTTGGTGTTACAGGACAAGTCTTTACAGTTTTACCAAAAGAAACTGCATGTTATCATTGTATGTTTCCTACATTGGATGAAGATGCAATGCCAACTTGTAGTATTCAAGGTGTACATCCTCCAATACTTTCTATTGTTGGTGGAATAGAAGTGTATGAAGCTGTTGACGTTTTAATTGGTAAGAAACCAAAGTCTTCTGAAAAATTCATATCAATTGATTTAGAAAATTTAGAATTTTCATCTGTAAGAACCTTCAAACAAGATGCATGTTCTGTTTGTGGTTCAGGTAAAAAAATTGAAACACCAAAACAGGAATTAATTTTAGAAGAATTATGTGGACGTAACATGGGAAAGAGAACATTCTCAATTACACCAACATACGAAGTCAATCTTGATGTAGCCGATGTCACTGCATTGGCTCAAGAAAAGGGATTCAAAGTTGAAAATCAGGGAGACTTAGGATTATCTATGCGAACAAATGATCTTTCTGTCAATTTTATGAAGAAAGGTTCTGCAGTAGTTGTTGGTCCTGATAATGAAGAAGAAGCAATCACTCTTTTCAAGAGCCTTCTAGGCACAAAATCTATTAGTGTATAACCAAAATTAGAAATTTTCATTCTAAACGTTTGTAATAATTACATTTTTCTGTACTTTTTTTACAATATTACATAGATTACATAGACTATGTAGTTAATTATTACAATAAATTTATTATTTTTACGAATATTTTTGAGAAAATAGATCAAAAATGTGTAATTCGTTCATTAAGGTTAAATACTTAATTTTAAAAATTATGCTAATAACATGAATAAAGAATTAGGACGAAAAATAACTAGTCTAACCTTAATGACTATTATGCTCACTTGGTCAGCAGCCATGGGCTTTTCTGGCTCATTTATGCCAGAAGCTGAGGCAGCTAACCAATACTTGTGGGTATCAGTCGAAGACGCCGGACAAGGAAACTTTTACGGCGGTCAGGTCTTAGAAATCGTAGTTACTGATCCAGCTATTAACAGACTGGATGAGGCATACGGTATGCCTGACGTTACAATTGACGGTAAGAAAGTTATCATGGCACAAGGTGTTGACGGTTCTTGGTATGCATACATTGCTGATGGCAGTTTTGCAACCTCAATCGACAGCAACTATGCAGAAGTTGAAGATGGAAAAGGCGCAGACTATGGTCGTGTTTGTAAGAACAATACTCCTCTAGAGTATGGTCCAAACAACAACGCTGTAGCAACATTGATTCCTTCAGAATCAAGAGGTGTTTTCCTTCCATTCCAATTAGGTAACGGTACATCAGCAGCAGCAAACACTGGTGAAGAATATGCAAATCATGCAGGTGTCTTCACAAATATTGGTGCTGCATCTCAAAGTAGTTACACCCAAGGAGAAGGAATTACCACAGAATGTGGTAGTTCAATCAGTACAGGCGGTGTACCATTTGAGTATTTGAACGCAACCTCAAAGGTTCACGTTTCTGGTTTACCAACCATGAGTAATGCAACAGGATCTCAAGTACAAAGTGGTTCAGCAACAGGTGTAAACGCATCTGATCAAGCTATTAACAACGTTGTCAGAGAAGCCAGAGCATTATCAAACGGAACAACTACTGATTACTATGGTAACATTGCCTTAGGCCCAAATATGTGGCCTTTCATACAACTCTACGACTTTACTAGATATCAATCATATGACTTAGTTTACGAAAGAGGCGGAGCTCCGCCTCTTTCGTAAACTAAGTCATATGATTGATATCTAGTAAAGTCGTAGAGTTGTATGAAAGGCCACATATTTGGGCCTAAGGCAATGTTACCATAGTAATCAGTAGTTGTTCCGTTTGATAATGCTCTGGCTTCTCTGACAACGTTGTTAATAGCTTGATCAGATGCGTTTACACCTGTTGCTGAACCACTTTGTACTTGAGATCCTGTTGCATTACTCATGGTTGGTAAACCAGAAACGTGAACCTTTGAGGTTGCGTTCAAATACTCAAATGGTACACCACCTGTACTGATTGAACTACCACATTCTGTGGTAATACCAGTTCCTTGGGTGTAACTACTTTGAGATGCAGCACCAATATTTGTGAAGACACCTGCATGATTTGCATATTCTTCACCAGTGTTTGCTGCTGCTGATGTACCGTTACCTAATTGGAATGGAAGGAAAACACCTCTTGATTCTGAAGGAATCAATGATGCTACAGCGTTGTTGTTTGGACCATACTCTAGAGGAGTATTGTTCTTACAAACACGACCATAGTCTGCGCCTCTTCCGTCTTCTACTTCTGCATAGTTTTTGTCGATTGTGGTTGCTTTCTTGCCATCAGCAATGTATGCATACCAAGAACCGTCAACACCTTGTGCCATGATAACTTTCTTACCGTCAATTGTAACGTCAGGCATACCGTATGCCTCATCCAGTCTGTTAATAGCTGGATCAGTAACTACGATTTCTAATACCTGACCGCCGTAGAATTTACTTCCACCGGCGTCTTCGACTGATACCCACAAGTATTGGTTAGCTGCCTCAGCTTCTGGCATGAATGTCATGCTGAAGCCCATGGCTGCTGTCCAAGTGAGCATAATAGTCATTAAGGTTAGACTAGTTATTTTTCGTCCTAATTCTTTATTCATGTTATTACAATTTTGTCAAAATTTTGGTATTTAACCTTAATGAACGAATTACACATTTTTGATCTATTTCTTCAAAAAAATAGAATATTCTAAGTTTATTGAACTAATTATTACAAAAAACTATGTAAATTATGTAGTTTATTTTTTAACTATGTAATTTACTAAAAACTACATAGTTTCTTGTGACTATCAGGTAAATCAAATGCAAGAAAATCAAAGAAAAAATGGACAATGGATAAGTCCTCAGCGGATCTTATATCCAAAAATCACTCAAACTAACCATGAAGAGCGGTTCGAATAGCAAACTACAAAATTTTTGCCGTCATAGCCAACCTTACAAGAAAATGTCATTTGTATGTAGGATTTTTTATTGCTAGAACCGCTTTTTCAAAAGTCTATCCCATTGGAGGCATTCCAGGAGGCATACCGCCGCCTGAGCCGCCTGAAATAGCAATTACATCATCGATTCTGAGAATCATTGATGCAGCCTCTGTCGCAGATTTGATAATTTGTTCTTTAACTACAACTGGTTCAACAATATTTTGAGTTAGCATATCAGCTACTCTTCCTTCTTTTGCATTAATTCCGCTCCATTTCTTCCCTTCACTTTGTCTTGCACGTAACTTAACCATAGTATCAATTGGATCCATACCTGCATTTTCTGCAATTGTTAATGGAATAATTTCTAATGCTTCTGCAAACTTGTTAATTGCTAACTGCTGTCTTCCTTCAAATCGTTCTGACCAGTCTTTCAAAAATGATGCAAGTAATGCTTCTGGTGCTCCACCACCTGCAACAATTTCTGGTTTTTCAATTACATCTTTAACAACCATTAATGAGTCATGTATTGAGCGGTCTACTTCATCAACTACACGTTGAGAACCACCGCGAATTAGTAATGTTACAGACTGTGGGTTTTTACATCCTTCAATGAAAACCCATTTATCAGATTCAACTTTCTTTTGTTGTACCAAGTTTGCACCACCTAAATCTTTTTCAGAAATATCTTCAATGTTAGAAGTAATACGTCCACCTGTTGCCTTTGCAAGTTTTGTCATGTCACTTTCTTTTACACGTCTAACAGCTAAGATTCCATGTTTTGATAAGAAATGTTGTGCCATGTCATCAATTCCTTTTTGGCAGATGACAACGTTTGCACCAATTGAATGAATTTTATCGACCATTGTTTTGATCATTCTATTTTCTTCTTCAAGAAACATTTGCATTTGTGTTGGATCATTAATTCTAATTTCTGCACTCATCTCTGTTTTTTCAACTTCCATTGCAGTGTTAAGTAAAGCAATTTTTGCTTGTTGAATTTTTGTTGGCATGCCAGAGTGTACAACTTCTTTATCCAAAACAATTCCTTTAATCAATGCAGTATCTTGAATTGAACCACCAGCCTTTTTCTCAACTTTAAGATTATCAAGATCAATAGATGCTTTGTTATCTCTTGTTTCAGTTATGCTCATGATTGAATCAACAACAATTTTTGATAGAGGTTCACTATCTTCAGAAATTAATTTTGATTCCATACTTGTACTTGCAATTTTTAATAATGTCTCTCTATCATCTGCGGTAACTTTTTTAGAAATTTCTGCTAAAACTTCTAATGCTTTTTCAGATGCAGCTTGAAATCCTTCAATGATAACTGAAGAGTGCACATCTTTTTTTAGTAATTCTTCTGCTTTTGCCAATAATGTTCCAGCAAAAATAACAGATGATGTTGTTCCATCACCAACTTCAGTATCAATAGTTTTTGAAATTTCAATCATCATTTTAGCAGCTGGATGTTGTGCATCAATTTCTTTTAGAATTGTTGCACCATCATTTGTAATTGTAACGTCACCTAGAGAATCAACAAGCATTTTGTCAAGTCCACGAGGACCTAAACTTGATTTAACAATATCTGCAACCATTTTTGCAGCCATGATATTGTTTTTCTGAGCGTCTTTACCTTTTTCCTGTAAAGCGCTTTCTTTTAGGACTAAAACAGGTCCATTTGGTGTTTGTTGTATTGAGGCCACGGATATTTTTCCTTGAATTCCCTTTTTATAGTTTAGTTTGGATCGTGGGGATGAATTGTCTGGATTTTACATCTACTATGCCACTGTACAGAATTCGGATATCTGGTAATGCCAAGAAAGGTAGGAATAATGGCATTAGGTGAGGTTTCTTGAATTTACAACCAGAATCAACTAAAACATCATTAATTTTTGTAAAGTTTTTTGTCACCTTATCAATCGGATCAGTTGAGAGTATTCCTCCTAATTGAAATGGCAGAGATGCTAATGTTTTTCCATCTTTTACAACGATTAAACCTCCTTGTGATTTAGTAAGCTTGTTACATGCATCAGCCATGTCACTTTCATTTGAACCAATAACTATCATATCATTTTCATGAAAACTCCATGTAGATGCAAATGCACCAATATCAGCACCAAAATTTTCTAAAAATCCAACAGTCTTAGTTTTGCTTCCAAATGTTCTATCCAATGCAGCAACCTTCCAAATATCTTTGTCATATGAAGCAGTAACATTCGAGTTTGTAACATCCAAGTCGGCTGAACTTTTTTTTGTAACAATTTCAGTTCTCATTAAAATTATATTCACAGTTTCAACATTGTTTTTCGAAGTAACATTGAAACTTTTTGGTTGTAGTTTTGGAATCTTGACTGTTTTTTTCATCCAAGTTGGTACTTTAGGTGTATGAATTTTTGCAACAATTTTTCCATTAGAAACAACAATTTTTCCACCTAGAATTACTTTGTTAATTTTTATTTTTTTGTAATCATCTAAAATTAAAATGTCTGCAACTTTTCCAGGACCGATTCCACCAAAATCACTTCCCATTTTATAATAATCAAAACAGTTTCTTGATGCTATAGAAATAGCATCAATTGGATTCATTCCAAGTTTTATAGATTCTCTAACACAATGATCAATATGACCTATGTTAGATATATCAAAAGGATCTACACCGTCAGAACAAAACATCAATCTATTGTTGTATATTTTTTTAGATAATACAAGTGGAACAATTTCTTTCAAGTCTCTACGAATTGAACCTTCTCTAATCATTACCCACATTCCAAGACGTAGTCGTTCTAACACTTGATCATAGTTTATTGGTTCATGACACGAAAAAATTCCTGATGCAATGTACGAATTTAATTTTTTCCCACTTGCACCAGCGGTATGACCATTAATTATGCAATTATTTTCATGCATTTGTTTTAATGACTTGATTGTTTTAGGATCTCGCTTTGTAACTTTTGTCCAAGAAAACACTTCTCCTAATCCAACAACAGACCGCAAATCAATTGCTTGTTTTTCTTCTTTAATACTGAGAGTTTTTCCATGACTGAATTTTCTGTCAACAGGTAAGCCACCAGGAATAGTATGAAAAAATCTCATTGGTAGATTTTCTGTTTGTCGTAAAAATTCCTTAAAACCACGATATCCACAGACGCTCACAATGTCAATAGAATCTGGGAAAAGTGAAGTTACGCCATGTAGTAATGATTTTTTTACAAATTCTGCAGGAGTTACAAAATGATCAATGTGTATGTGAGGATCTACAAAACTTGGACAAACATGTTTATTTTTTACATCTAGAACTTTGGTCTTTGGACCAAGTGTGTGAGATGCATCTTCACCAACAAATGCAATTCTATCGTTTTTGATAGATATCTGAATTTTTTCCTGAATTTCATTTGTATAGACATTGATTAGTGAGCAATTTTGCAAAATTAGATCTGCATAATCATCACCCACAGACACAGAATTAATTTCAGATAATGTTGAAGAAAGTTTTGTGTGCATATCTCAATGCTAGCCTCAGATATTATTATACGTTGAAGCGATGTTTAAATTACGGTCACCGAGGCACAATACTATGAATTTACCAAAAGAGACTAGATCCTATTGTCCAAAATGTAAAAGTCATCAAACAATGAAGGTCTCTATTTACAAAGCTGGAAAAAGAAGAGGTTCAGCAGCAGGTGAAAGAAGACATGCTTTAAGAAAGAAAGGTTATGGCGGACAGAAATTCCCAAAACTTGCAAAACCTGCAAAAACTACTAAAAAAGTTACACTAATTGAAACATGTACAACATGTAAAAAGAAAATGATGAATAAAGGAATTAGAATTAGAAAGTTCGAGTTGATAGCAGCATGAAGAAAGATCACGTTTTGGTTCCAGAACCAAGTAGTAAATTTAACAAAGTAAAATGTCATGAATGTGAATCAGAACAAATTGTTTATTCACATAGTTCTACGCAAGTAATTTGTAATTCATGTGGAAATGTCTTATCAAAAGCAACAGGCTCAATTGCTCAGATAAATGGTAAAGTTTTAGAGGCTGCCGAGTAATTCAAAATCAGTTTTTGTATTTATATTCAAACATACACGTTTATCATTAATTATTAGATAATCTTCTTCTACAGAATCAAAATTTTTAATTTGAGTTGCATTTACAACAGAAATACCAGTGTGCACATGTTCTTCTTCATTTAGTGAGATAAGACATTCGGGTTCCAGATTTAGAGATGATTGAAATGATTTTGTGGTAACAACACTAGTCCATATTTTCTTTGGATTTGAAGCAGAAACTATCTGTTTCACTATATTTTCATCTAAAAGAGGCAAATCACCAGATGTGACAAATACATAATCATCTAATTTTTTCAAGATAGAATTGAGATCTGTTACAAAGTTATCTCCCAAAGTTTCAATAATTTTTACATCATTCTCTATGAGAATTTTTTGTGTTTGAGGAGAATTTGGACTAGTAACAGCAATAATTTTTTCAAAACAATTTGAATTTTTCAATGCATCAACAACATGTAAAACAAGTGGTTTTTTGTATTCTAGTAATAATTTTTCTTTATCGCTTTGCATTCTGGTTCCTTTTCCACCAGCCATGACAAGACCAATCATAATGAAACAAAAATTAGTAATGATGATAGTCTTGTTAATTCATTACTTGCACCCATCACATCACCAGTAATTCCACCAAAACTTTTCGTAGATAATCCAACTAGAAACATTGTAAGAACAATTCCTGATGCAAAAACTATGAAGCCATTCATTTCGCCAAGTATGATGAAAGGGATAATCGTGATAATACCGGCTACCAATAACCGTTTTTTGTCTTTCATAGAATCCATGAATGGAGAGTTTGAACCTATTGATGCAGAATTTCCCAATCCGGCCATCAAAACCATTGAAAATTTTGCCATTATTTCACTAAGTAATATGATTTTGAATAGCTCCATTCCGCTACTAAGTGATAATGCAATGATTACGCCTATCGCATACAACACTATTGAGAATATTCCAGCAGATCCTACCGAAAGGTCCTTCATTGCTTTGCGTTTTTTTTCTTTTGTTCCTTTAGTCATTAAACCGTCTGCAAAATCAGCAAGACCATCAGTATGATGGATTCCAGTAATTACTGCAAGGGATGCAACAACAACCAAAGATACGACAAGTGGTTCTAAGTATAATGATAATCCATAACCTAAACTTCCAATGACAAGTCCAATTACAATTCCAACAATTGGAAAAAGATACATGTTTTTTGCAATTGAATTAAGATCAGAATTAGACGTTGGTATGATTGTCAAAAATGAAAAAACAGAACCGATTTGTTTAAGCAAATAAAATCAACTCCACAAATGAAATTAACAGGATAATAGGAATAGATACAATTCCAAAGAAGAGCAGTGATGTAACCTTCATTAAAGAAATTGCATCCTTGACTTTTTTTGAAGTGATTTCATATTCACCAGTTCCCAATGAATAGTGTTCAAGTTTTTCAAATTTTGTACCTAGCGCACCTGCAAAAGCAGCCATAGGGTATCCCGCATTAGGACTATCAGTTTTTTTGCCATCACGTTTGAAAATTTCATAACAATTTTTCCAATCATGACCCAATAACATAGAGCCAAGTACAATTGTTAAACCAGTTAATCTTGAAGGTATGTAGTTTAAGACATTATCACAGTTTGCACCAAACCAACCTAGATTCTTAAACATTTGAGTTTTGTAACCAACCATAGAATCGACGGTATTTACAATTCTGTATACAAATGCTCCAGGTAGACCAAATATTGCAAAGTAAAACATCGGACCAGTTATTCCATCAACAATATTTTCACTTAGACTCTCTAATGTTCCTGATAGTATGTGATTTTTATCTAAATTTTTTGTATTTCTCTTCACAATCATTGAAAGATTTGTTCTTGCTTGAGTTAGATCATTTTTTTGAATGGAATCTAATACAGCTAAAGCATGTCTTTCCATTCCTTTTATTGCGATGGTCATTTTGAATAACACTATTCCAGTGATGATAGAAATCAAAATAGACAAAGATTCAACACTAATTAGATCAATACTATAGTCCAAACCCGATAGAACAACAATAGATATGCAGACAGGGATTAAAACAATAAAAATTCCCCCAAGTTTTTCTAGATTATGATTTTCATTTTTCATTCGAGTTGTAATATTTCCTATCAAAATACCAATCCAAGCAGTAGGGTGAAAACGATTTTTTGGATCACCAAAAAGAAGGTCTAGTAAAATTGCAAATCCAATTACAAGAATAGATTCGAGAATCATTTCAAAAGTTTCTCCACTTGACGGATATTAAGACTTGACTTTACAACTTTGGAAATTTTATTAATTTCAGAGTCTAATTTTTTCAAATTTGAAGAATTCCAGTTCAATTTTTTGGGCGAATTTCCAATAGAATCTTCATCAGGTATTGTAAAATCAGTCATAGGTATTGTACCTAAAACAGGTAATCCCGTTTTTTGTTTTAATTTTCTATATCCAGGTTTTAAAATTTCAATGTCACCTCGAAATTTGTTTATGATAAATCCTTCAACTAGTTTTTGATATTTTTTTTCGATTAATTCCATTGTTCCTACGATACTTGCAAATGCTCCACCTCTTTCAATGTCAGTAACTAACAATACAGGTGATTTTGTTTTTTGAGCAATTTTCATATTAGTAATATCAAATTTCTGCAAATTAATTTCAGCAGGGGAACCTGCGCCTTCAAGGAAAACAATTTCATGTGATTCTGAAAGTTTGTTAAAAGAATTCATTGAGGTTTTTAGGCCTGTCTTAAGAGCAAAATTTTCGTAATAATCACTAGCATGCATTTTTTTAAAGAATTTTCCATTCACAAATATGGAACTACGATAATTTCCTAACGGTTTTAGCAATATTGGGTTTTGATCAGGAGTAATATCGGTACGTGCAGCAACTGCCTGTATTGCCTGTGCTCTAGAAATTTCAAAATTTTTCTCAATATATGAGAAATTAGACATGTTTTGTGACTTGAATGGGGATACAGTATATCCTAAATCTGAAAAAATTCTACAAAGAGCAGTAACAAGAATTGTTTTACCAGCACCAGAAGATGTGCCCTGTATCATTAATGATTTGGCCATTTTATTTCTCCAAGTGCTTCTAGTAGTAATTTATTTTGAATTCTATTTTTTACGGCGATTCGAATATAATTTTCATCAAGACCACAAAATGTACTACAATCTCTAACAAGAATATTTTTCTTAAGTAATTTTTTTTGGAGTTTTTTTGAATTAATTTTTGTTTTAATTAAAATGAAATTTGTAGAAGAAGGATAATATGATAACCAATCAATTTTTGATAAAGCGTTGATTAAAAATGAATATTCTTTTTTGATGTTTTGTTGAGATTTTTCTAGAAAATCAGAGTAACATAATGCAGCACTTGCTGCCATTTGTGCAATATAATTAACATTCCAAGGAATTTTTACTCTTTGTAAAACTTCAATTATTTTTTTACTTCCAAGTCCATACCCAATTCTTAATCCAGCTAATCCAAAAGATTTTGTAAAAGAACGTAAAATGAATAAATTTTCATATGATTTCAGAGTCTTTACTAATGATGGATTAGAATCTGGGACAAGTTCAATGAATGTTTCATCAACAAATACTAGACTAGATTTTTTTTCAGCAGTTTTTACAATTTTTTCCATATTTTTCTTTGATAAAATTTCACCAGTAGGATTATTTGGGTTGCAGATGAAAACAACTCCTTTTGTAGGTATTTTTGTTAAAAACTTTGAAAAATCTACATTGAGATTTAGTGTTTTGAATGAAATTACCTTACCACCAGAAAATTCTACTGCTTTTTCATATTCAGAAAATGTTGGACATGGAATCAAAACTTTAGTTTTTTTATTAACAAATGCACTACAAAAATTATAAATTAATTCAGTCGCTCCATTTCCAATAAGAATTTGTGATGTATTTAATCCGGTAAACCATTTTAGATTTGAACGTAAACGTGTTGATTCAGAATCAGGATAAACATGGATTTGATTTAGTTGTTTTTTTAGGTATTTTTTTACACCGGGATGACAACCTAATGGATTAACATTAGAACTAAAATCAATAATTTTTTCATCTGGATTTTTAATCGAAAATATACCTCCATGAGCGGCAGGTACATGTTTGACCGTATTAGGATTCGGGGTTATTTTCAACATTTGAAATAAAGTAATTCAGTATAGTATTCTTTTGGTTTTGTCTAAAGGAATATTAACTGAAAATTACCAAATTTGATCGATGAAAAAGAGAGTTGCCATAATAGGTGTGACAGGTTCTGTAGGTCAAGAATTTGTACAATCACTTGATAACCATCCATGGTTCGAAGTAACCCAAATTGCCGCATCAGAACGTTCAGCAGGAAAAATGTATCTTGATGCAATCAGAGATGCCAGCGGTATTATTGCATGGGATGTTGGCGGACAAATTCCAGAGTATATCAAAAATATGAAAGTTCTAAAGGTAGAAGAAATTAACGTGCAAGAATTAGATTTGATTTTCTCAGCAGTTGAATCTGAAGCTGCAAGAGATATAGAAACAAAATTTGCAAAAGATTTACCAGTAATTTCTACATCTTCAGCTTATAGATATGAAGAAGATGTACCAATTTTAATTCCAGGAATCAATGATGAACAAGCAGAATTATTAGAAGTTCAAAAGAAAAATAGAGATTGGAAAGGATGGGTTGCACCACTACCAAACTGCACAACCACAGGTTTAGTAATTACATTAAAACCATTAGTTGAGAAATATGGTGCTAAGAAAGTTATGATGACTTCAATGCAAGCAATTTCAGGTGGTGGAAAGTCAGGAGTTTCAGCAATGGGCATTACTGACAATATTTTACCATATATTCCTAAAGAAGAAGGTAAAGTAAGAATTGAAACAAAAAAAATTCTTGGAAAACTAAAAGATGGTAAAATTGAAGATGCAGACATTAAAGTTAGTTGTACATGTACAAGAGTTCCGGTAATTGATGGTCATACAGAATCAGTATTTGTTGAGACTGAAAAAGAAATTGATCCTAGTCTAGCTAAAGATACATTCAACGATTACAATAAAGATATTTCAGTAACAGGATTACCTTCTGCACCAGAAAAATACTATGCATTCCACGATGATCCAACAAGACCACAACCTAGAATGGAAAGAGAAGTAGGAGATGGTATGACAACTTCAATTGGGAGAGTTGAAAAAGAAGAACTTTTTGATAATGGATTAAAGTACATGCTATTCTCACATAATAAAAAAATGGGTTCTGCAAAAGGTGCAGTCTTATTAGCAGAAATGCTACACAAGAAAGAGAAGATTTAGTTAAAAATTTTATAAATTTTCCATTAATATCTTTATTAAAGGTAGTAATTTCTATAGAGCCGGTGAATTAAATGGCGAAAATAGATGAACTTGATTTAAAAATTTTATCAGAATTGAGTAATGATGCATCAATATCAGTTCCAAAATTATCTGAAAAAATTAACATCAATTCATCAGTAGTGTATAGTAGAATTAAACGACTTTTGAAACAAAAATTAATTCAGAGATATACAATAGATGTTAATGACAAAGAATTAGGTTATTCAGTCAAATCAGTTACCGGAATTAATATGGATTCTAAAAGACGAGATGCCATAATTGATAATTTATTCGAGATTGATGGGGTAAGAGAAATTTCAGAGGTAACTGGAAGATTTGATATTATGGTTACAATGTACGCAAAATCATTAAACGATATGCATAAAGTGGTTTCAGAGAAAATTGGCAAAATAGAGGGAATTTTGGGTTCTGAGAGCTTCATAGAGATGAAAAGAAGGACAAAACCAATGCCTTACATGCCAGAGTAAACGAGTGATATTTATTTTTCTGAGAATGTGAGTGATTAGATGCAAGAAACTACTACCAAAATCAAAATAAAAACATACTATGAACTAACCAAACCAAAAATTTGGTATTTGTTAGTTTTTACCGCATTTGGTACCGCTATCACAGCATCAAATATCTACAATATTGAGATCTCAATTGCAACTTGGGCCTTGATGCTTTTTGGAGTAGCAGCAGGTTCTGCATCAGCAAACACCTTGACAAATTATCATGATAGAGATATTGACGAAGTGATGGAAAGAACAAAAGGAAGACCAATTCCAAGTAAAAGAATTTTTCCAGCTGAAAAAGCAAGAGACTTTGGATTAGTTTTGGCAGGAATTTCAATTGCGTGTGCATTTGGAATTGCATTTACTACTTCATTTTGGAATGGAATGTGGTGTGGCATATTCATGGTATTTGGTTTAGCAGATAATATTTTGATTTACAGTCATGCATTGAAAAGAAAAAGTCAGCTTAACATCATACTAGGAGGTTTTTCGGGAGGTGCACCTGCAATGATTGGTTATGCTGCAGTAACACTAACTGGATTATGGGACTTTGGATTAATTATGGCAGGACTAGTATTCATTTGGATTCCAATGCATATTTGGGCATTAACATTACACTTTAGAGATGATTATCAAAAAGTAAAAGTTCCAATGTTGACTGCAGTATTATCTGAAAAAACATCTGCAAGAGTGATTGCTGCAACTACAGTAATGATGGTAGTATTCAGTATTGTTCCATTCTTTTTGACAACAGATACTGGTGAACCGGTAATGAGTGAAGTCTACCTATACACAGCAATAGCATCAGGTGTTTTGATGGTAGCACTTAGCGCATGGGTTGTATCAAAACCAACTGAAAAAGCATCATGGGTTTTGTTCAAATTTTCAAGTCCATATCTTGCAGTATTGTTCATTGCATTAATGGTTGATTCTGCACTGTAAGGATTACCGAATCACTTTTTTAGCCCACATCTATGAAAAAACTATGACTTTTGAGCTAGCCTGCAGAGATTATGGGTATGATTGTGATTTTGTTGCAAGAGGCGAGGATAGTGAATATGTCATGAGAGAATTTGGAAAACATGTAGATGAAGAGCATGGTTTGTGGTATTCAGATGAATCACTAAAACAAATTTTCCAAAATAAATATAATAAAAAATAAGATTATTCAGGTTTGAGAATTATCTTTCCAACTAGTCCTTTTCCATTAAGCATTTTATTGTGAGCATCAACAGCATTCTCAAATGTGAAAATAGAGTCAATTATGACCTTGATTTTTCCTTGACCCATCCAATAAAATCCCTCTTCTAATTCAGCACGAGTTCCTTGCGTTGAACCTAAAATGTTGATTCCTTTGAAAAATATTTGTCGTAAATCAGCAGGAACATCATAACCAGTCGTAGCACCAGTCGTTACCATCGTTGCGCCATATTTCAAAAGTGTCAATTCTTTGTTAAAATGTGAGCCACCGATATGCTCGAAAATTACATCAATTCCAGGTGCTTCACCTTTTTCCTTTGCGAGTTCTTTTGATATTTTGAAAACTTCTTTGTGCCAGTCTTCTTTTCTATGATCTACTGCATAATCAGCACCAAGTTCCTTTAATTGGTCTAGTTTTTCTGGACTTGCAGTTGCAATTACAGTGCAACCATACAATTTTGCAATTTGAATACCAAAAATACCAACACCAGAACTACCTCCCATTACAAGAACAATTTGTCCTGGTTTGATCTTAGCTCTTCCAACCAACATATGCCATGACGTCAAAAGCGTCATGGAAGTAGCAGCTGCTTCTTCATAAGAAATTGAATCTGGAATTTTTAAGACATTGATTTCAGGTAGATGTGCAATTTCACAGTATCCACCCCAAAGAGGTCCTGTTTGAAATCCCCAAATTATTCTTTTTTTACAATCAAATTCTCTTCCAGAAGTACATCTGGAACAAACACGACAAGACATGTTTCCATGTGAAACAACTCTATCTCCAACTTTGATACTTTTTACATCTTCACCAACTGCAATTACTTCACCAGCTGCATCAGTGCCAGAGATATGTGGTAAAGGAACTGCAAGAGGTTTGCCTCGCATTCCCCATATGTCATCATAGTTTAATGCAGCAGCTTTCACACGAAATAATACTTCATTTGATTTTGGAACAGGGTCAGGAACTTCTTTTAGTTGTAAGATTGATTCAAAATCATTATTTTCTGCATATTTTTCATAAACTAAAGCTTTCATTTTATTAGTAATTGTCTAGAGAGATTTTATCAAGTTTTGGAATTTTTGCGATTTCAAATCCTTCTTTTCTCTTGTCAAGGGGTCTTGTTGCATCAATTCCAAGTTTAGCAGTTTTGAGTTTTTTCTGATTACTGGAAGGATCCAAACTAGAACCACGCACATTTTTTATTAATACCATATCTTTGTCAGCCTGAAATCGTGTTGCCATTGCGTATTCAACCTGTTCAGAGTTTGAAGGTTCAATATCATCATCCACTATAGTAACCATTTTCAAAGAGCGGTGAGATGCAAAAATTTCATTAATTATTTTTTTAACATTAGTTGAAGGTTTTTTTGAAATTTGTGCTACAGCATGAAGCCAGTGCGAACCTCCATTAGATAGTACCACTTGGTTAGTTGAAGGATATTTTTTCTTTATTATTCCATTAAGTTTTGACTCTATTGGCATTCCCATTAACAAGTGATGTTCGCCATATCCAGAAAGTATATCATGAAAAATTGGATTATTCCTATAATACATTTTTTCTAATTCAAAGAGTGGTTGGTCTCTAGGATGATCATATGTACGCAACATTTCAACCATCCATTCTTTGTCAGTCTTATCTTGGAGAATTTTACCTTCCATAACAATTTCTGTTCCAGAAGGAACATGCATTCCAGTGTATGGACATTTCGTTAATGTCAATTTGTTTCCCAATAAGGAATTGGCGATATGTAATTCGTCTTTTCCCCAATCAGCTTGATAAGCACCTGCAATTGATATGGCAGGATGAACCCCAACAGTAATTGCAACCTTAAGATCTTCACCATGTTCTTTTGCATTCATGAAATTTCGATGGGAATGGCGTCCTTCAACCATTCTAATCGAGAAATGTGTTTTATCAACAGGCATCAATCTGTGAAATGCAGAATTCTGTGTTTTGAATTCATGGTTTTGTGAATAAACTATGGCAGACGTAATGAATGGTCCAGATTCTTTTTCAAAATGTGTTACAATAGGAAGCTCAGATAGATTTTTTGAGGTATTTTCAAAGAATTTACCTTTGGGCGTTATTTTTGGTTTTTTTGCTTTTTTGATTGAGGAATAAATGGATTCATGAATTTTATTTTCTTTAGAGTTTACTGCTAATGCAAATCGCTTTCGTGTACCAACTAGATTACTAACTAGATTGAAATTATTTTGTTTGATATTTTCAAAGAGTAAAGCAGAGGTGCCATCTGCTTTTGCTGTAATTCCAGCAATCTCAAATTTTGTTGAAACCTTTTTTTTGATAATCTTAATTTCTTTAGATTTTTTTAATTTTGATATGTATTCACGTAGGTCTGCAGTCATTGTTTAATTTCTCCAACTATTTCATGCATTAATTGTTTTGTGGTTTCATTATCTAATGGTTTTTCAAAATTTCCTGTAACAATGCATATTCCTTTTAAAAAAGAGGATATTTTTTCAGATAATAATTTGAGAAAAAGTTCTTCGGATTTTGCAGGAATTATAACAGATGTAGAAGGTACAGGCCCAGAGCTAATAGAAATTAGCATTGGGCCAATTTTTAGAGAATTCTCAGAAATAGAAATTATCATACCATTTTCAAAATTTAGCATGTTCACTAGGAAAGTACGATTCTCGTAAGCAATTGTCTTCGTATTACAACCGGGTTCCACAACAAGACTTTTTCAATTATGCCTTTATTGCTATCGGTTCAGACTTTGCCTCAAATGCTTCTTTGACTAGATCTCTTGCTTTTTTGATGGTTATACGTTCTTCAGATTTTCTGAGTTCTTCAACGGTCTTTGTTTTTGTCCATCCTTCAGAGACAGCAGTTTCTAATGTTGTTTTTACAAAATCAGATGATACTCCTGCTTCTGCCCCAGTTCCTGCTGCAACTAGTGGTGCTTCAACAGTTTGGGCTTTTAGAGATGCTGCGTCGGCCTCTACTCTTGCTCTGAGTTTAGCCTTGTACTTCAAGTTACGTGGTTTAGTTCTTAAACGGTAACCGCAACATGGGCACCAAAGTCCTTCCCAATTAATGAAGATTTCACAGATCTGAC
This sequence comes from Candidatus Nitrosopelagicus brevis, assembly GCF_000812185.1. Lineage (NCBI taxonomy): Archaea > Thermoproteati > Nitrososphaerota > Candidatus Nitrosopelagicus > Candidatus Nitrosopelagicus brevis. The sequence goes on from NZ_CP007026.1 coordinate 1,086,762, forward strand.
ATCGTCTTTGACCAGATGCATAACGTCCAGTTCCGACTGGTTTTTGTGCTTTGTATCTAGAACAGATTCCTTTACATGTCATTTTGTTTGCATATATTATAGAAATTACAACTATATAAAACGGATCTAGTGATTTTTTACAAAAAAATGTGTTTTTTATGTAAAATTTTTATTGATTTATATTTAAAAACTGATCAATTTCAAAAAAAACCAAATTAAATATAAATATCTTTGTGTTTTCGGACTTTGTACTAACCGGTAATGGAAAGTGGCAAAATAGATTTTGAGTTTCCAGTTCTTTGTGAAATAAATTGTGCAGATAACATGTCTCTTTTTCCACGTTGATTATGATTTTTAATTTTTAATGTGGTACTTGATTCATCAACAAACTCAATTTCAAATTTTGAACAAAATTGTAAATTTAACATTTGAAGAATTTTGTTAGCTGTTTTCATATCACCATTTCCAATTTTTACAATTTTTCTAGCAGCAGGTAATTCTGCTAAAATAGAAATCAAATAAGGAATTAATTTGTCAAGAGAAACGAAAAATGCTCTTGCAATTTCATTTTCCAGATATGTTACAGAAACACCAATTCTTTGACCAGGATCTATTCCTAATACCAACTTACTGGAGTTGGTTGTAGAATTGAGCATTTTTGTTATAATCCCTTTTACAACAATTGGATCTTTGCTAATAATTTCGTCAAACAACATTGGCATCGAGATTTGTTTTGGAGCCTCTTTTTCAGTAGTAACAACTAGATCGCCGTCAAAATCATCAATTTCACTAGGCAATATGGAATCAAATGGAATTGCTAATTCCTTGAAAATTTTGGATAATTTGAAATAGGGTTTTCCATACTCGGTGGCGATTCCAATTTTTGCATTTTCTATACGAGTGATACCTTGTGTACTGTTTCTTCAAATTTAGTACTTTTGGGCGTAAAATTGCTACATAAATTGTCAAAAATGACTGTAAAACAGATAACTCTTTGATTAAGTAAACTGGAAATTTAGGATTTTAGGATTGTAGAAACTGCATTATCTACTGCAGAATCAAATGTGGAATCAATTTTTTGCTGAATTTCGGCAACTTTTGATTCACCATCTTGAGTGATTTTTTGAGATTCGGATTCTGCTTTAGATTTAGACTCTGAAATCATGGATTCTGCCTCAGAAGTAGCCATTTTTCGTGTCTGTTCTAGAAGAGATTCAATCTCTTTATTGGCAATGGAATTTAGTGATTTTTTCATATCAGCCAAACTAAGATTTACAGAATCAATTTCAGATTCTAGTTCAGATAATGAATTGATTATTCCATCGACTTTTTGACTCATTTTGATTTAAACCTCTCACTCCATTATTAAAATCTTCAATTTGTGGTAAGCAGTAAGATCGCTCTGGCTAGATCGCCATCACATTCTTGGAGGGCGTTTTTGGCCGCTTCCTCATCCACATTAGCCTGTTGACATATCAGTGAAATATCCTCGTCGCTGAAAATTTGAACCTCTAATTCCTTTTCTTCATAAGAATCAGCCACTACCTGAAAAATACTTGAATCTTTTGTCTTCATTTCAGTAACTGCTGGTTTACTAATTATGATCTCTTTTTTGTCAGTCTTAATTATGACTTCTTGGACATTATTGACCTCTTCCATGTCCATGCCCATCTTATCCATCATTCTTCGCATTTGACGATTTCCGCCACGTCCGCCACCACCCATCATTATGATTGATCTCCATCAGTCTGAGATTTTAAACTATCTCGAACTCTTATCGCCATACCTCTAGATTGGGTCTTAATCATATTTGAAGAAAGGATTGATTTTCCCACAGCAATTATCTGTTTTTTGAAAAATATAGGCACGTCTGAGCCAATTTCTATCTTAGAGCCACACCGTTTCACATGTTGACAGAAAACTGACTTTCCCTGTTCTACAAATGGCTTTGAATCAGCATCAACTTCTATGCAATAGTCATTGATGAATTTCTTATTTTTTGAAAACAGTTCTGCACAATAAATCGACATTGCAATTCCACCATCTGTCCTTGGAGTAAATAACAACAAACCGTTATGGTAAACGGCTCTAATTCTGCCGGTCTTTTTTGACATTTTGAAATCAATATCCTTTGGAATATTCTTTGATACTCCGGTTCCAAATAATGTATCAACTGAATGTGAAATTTTTTCAAATGGGTCCATGGCTCTTGAAAATTATTTCGTAAATATTAGTCTGAGTGAAAAATGATACAAAAAGTATGAAGTTAGGCACAAAAAATGACTCAAAATGATACTATTTTCTCTGATGCTCAAAAGATTAGATTTTTGGGAAAACACATAGATCGCCTAAAAAACCATATATTTATTAATTCTATATAGTAAGCCGGATTATGGCAGATAGAGACCAAATTAGAAAAATCCAGTTTACAGGAAAATCATCTTACATCGTATCATTGCCAAAAGATTGGATTAAAGATCAAGGTCTAAAACAAGGAGACCAGGTTACAGTTGGAAGAAATGGAAGTACCATATTAGAAGTCAAACCTGTTAGTTTTGGAAAAACTTCAGTAGACGAATCTTCAAATCTAATAATTTCTCCAGAGGATGAAAAATCTACAATAGTTAGAAAACTAATAGCACTATACTTTTTGAACTCAAAAACAATCAATGTAAAACCAAAAACAGGTACACGAATTTCTCCAACTCATAGAATTGCAATTAGAAATGCTGTCAAAAAAGTTCTGATGGGAACTGAGATTACAGCAGATTCTACAGATGGAATTACTGTCCAGGTATTGATCAATTTAGTGGAATTGTCAGTTGATGGCGCTTTCAAAAGAATGCTATCCATGGCAAAATCCATGCAGACAGACGCTCTATTATCATTAAAAGAAGGTAATGATGAACTGGCACAAGAAGTAATCAATTCAGATGATGATGTAGATAGATTTGGTTTTTACATTATTAGACAATTAACAATAGCCATTGAAAATCAACACATGCTTGAAGAGATGGGATTTAAAAATTCCAGAGATTGTTTAGGATATCGAGTCATTGTAAAAAATATAGAAAGAATTGGAGATCACGCAGTTACCCTAGCCCAAGATGCCATTGATATCAAAAAACCAATCAAAGGTAAGATAATGACCAACATTGAAAAAATGAATGATTTTGCACTAACAGCCATAGACAATACATGTTTGGCATTGTTCAAAAATGACTATCTAGAGGCCGAAAATGCAATCAAAGAATCTAACAATATCAAAAAATATGAAGATGATGTTCTAAAAGCCTTAGAGCAATCAAAGAATTCTGCAGAGATTTTCAGAGTTAGAAGAATTGCCGAAAATATACGAAGAATTGCTGAATATGCAAGCGATATTGGCGAAATTGTTGTAAACATGAATATTGAGAAAGTTACCAAAAAGAACTAGAGATAATTTTGAAATCGTGCATTTTAATCACAAATGTGAATGAAAATATCAGTTTAGAGGCAAAATCACTATGTGAGGCAGCCCAATACAATGTACTTTACACGATAAAAGTCGACGATTTACAAAAAAGAAAATATGGAATTACCGAATCAAAGGTTGAAGAATTAGAAGAAAAACTTGAGAAATTAAAGCCAGATGTTATAGTATTTGATGAACTTTTGAAGCCAAATCAAAATTACAGCCTTGCTGCAAAATTAAAGATAGAAATTGTCGATAGAGAGTCCTTAATTTTAGAAATTTTTGAAAATAGAGCAAGCAGTGCAGAATCTAAACTGCAGGTAAAGTTAGCACAATTAAGATATGAAAGAGCAAGAGCCAAAGAACGAGTTAGATTAGCAAAAGGTGGAGAACAACCTGGTTTCATGGGAATTGGAAAGTATGACATTGACGCATACTATGATGATATTAAAAATAGAGGTACCGTGATTAAAAAGAAATTAGAAAAAGCTGGAAAACAAAGAGCGTTACACAGACAAGGAAGAGACAGATTAGGATTCAAGACAATTTCATTAGCAGGATATACATCAGCAGGAAAAACTACTCTATTCAATAATTTAACAGGTGAGACAAAAGAGAAGAGTGCAGAATTATTTACAACACTAACAACTACAACAAGAAGATTAAAGCTTGGAAGAGAGATTTCACTAATTACAGATACAGTAGGTTTTATCAGTAAATTACCAGCATACATGATAGAGGCATTCAAATCAACACTAGAAGAATTAATTTTTACAGATATTATCTTATTAGTAATAGATTCACTAGACGACGATGAGTTAATGAAAAAGAAATTTTCTACTTGTTATAAAACACTAGTTGAGTTAGGTGTTGAAAGAAAAAATATGATTTTTCTATTTAATAAATCAGAATCAATAGATGATAAGAAATTTTTACATGTAATGAATAATTTGAAAATTGACGAAGTTGAAAACTGTTTAGATGTATCAGCTCTAACTGGAAAAAATTTAACAGATCTAAAACAGATATTGCAAAAAAGATTTTATGGAAAAACTGAGTAAAATGAAAATTGAAGTTTTAAGAATTGGACAGCGAGTTATACGTGATGATAGAGTAACAACACACGTTGCACTAGTAGCAAGGGCATTTGGAGCATCAAAAATTTACATGAATGAAGTAGATCCTGAGATTGAAAATACGATTAAAAGAATGAACAAAACTTGGGGAGGAGAGTTTGAAGTGGAATTTTTTGAGGATTGGAAAAAGGTCCTAAAATCAAAAATTGAAGAATACAAAATTGTTCATTTGACAATGTATGGAGAGAAAATTGATGATGTTGCAAAAGAGATTAGAAAAAATCAAAATATCTTAATTGTTGTAGGAGCTGAAAAGGTGCCTAGAACAATTTATGAAAAATCTGACTATAACGTATCAGTTTCAAACCAACCACACTCAGAAATTAGTGCATTAGCTATAGTTCTGGATAGGCTTCACAAAGGAAAACAGTTTGATATGAAATTTGATAATTCTGATAGAACAATAATTCCTACAAAAAAAGGGAAAAAAGTAGTTTCAAAGTAAAAATAGAGGAGAGAATGTGAGAGAATATGGTTGACAAGTATGAAGACCCTTTTGTAAAAATTTCAGCAATGATTGGAGGAGATGAATATCTCAAAGTTGCTCGATCTTTGTTAAAAACCGAAGATGCAACAGACGAAGAAATTGCTTCTTCAACAGGTCTTAGAATTAACATGGTTAGAAGAGTGTTGTATGATTTGTTTGGAAAAGGTTTGATTACAGGAGTTCGTGTTAAAGATGAAAGAAAAGGTTGGTTTGTTTACAGATGGCGTTCAAGAAGAGATGAAGTTGAGAATTTCATTGAAAACCAAAAGAAGAAAATTCTCGATAGATTACAAAAAAGACTAGATTACGAAAATTCTTCTGACTTTTACCATTGTGGAAATGAAGATTGTTCAAGAGAAACATTTGAAAATTCATTGGAATTATTTTTCAAATGTCCATCATGTGGTCAAGTTCTAAAACGTGACGACACAGATATTAGAAAACATGAAAAAACGAGAAAAAGTTTTTCAAAGAAAATTGATCAGATTAAAGGCGACATGAGAGTTTAAATTTTATAATTTAAAATAATTTCATTACCACTTTTTTGAACATTTTTTAATTTTAGAGGCAATTTTGTTTTTAGCTCTGGAAAAGACATTCCTTCAAACAAACTAACAGTATTTTTTGAACCTAAAACATAAGGAGTTAATGCAATAATCATTTCATCAATTAGATTTTTTTTTAAAAAAGAACGATTTAGTGTTCCTCCACCTTCTAATAGTACAGTCTTAATTCCCTTTTTTGATAAGATGGATAGCAGTTTTGTTATGTTCACTTGAGTTTTTCCACATACAATTACATCAATAGGTAATTTTTGTAAGCGATTTAGATTTGGTTTTGATATAATTTCAGATGTTACAATTATTGTTGGAACACGTTTACATGTTTTAATTATTTTTGAATTATTCTTGATTGTTCCATGGGAATCAAGAATTATTCGAATTGGATTTTTTCCTTTAGCATATCTGACTGTTAAGAGCGGATCATCTTGCTCTACAGTATTTTTACCAACAAGTATGGCATCAGATTTTGAACGAAGTTTATGGACTCGTATTTTATCAGTTTTTGAGGACAAAACAATTTGTTTATTCTTTTGGCCAATTTTTCCGTCAAGAGTTATGGCAGCACTAAGAGTAACTTTTGGTTTAGAGTTTGCCACTAACAATTTCACCTCCAATCATTACAGCTTTAATTGATTTTTCAGAAGCGCGATGAACTATAGATGCATGTACATTATTCATTGGTTCCAAATCAAGTGAATTTTTGTCTATAAAAATACAATCTGCAAGATAATTTTCTTTGATACAGCCAATTTTCTGATTTAGCATTTTACCTGCGTTTACAGTAGCCATTTTCAATATCTCTTTTGGATTAAATCTAGCTTGAGAAATACCCATTGTCACTTTCCATAGATAATCCATTTCTCGAAAAATATCTGGAGAATTAATCATTACATTATCTGTTCCAATTGTAAGGTTACAACCAAACTTTTGCATTAATGAAATGTTAGGAATTCCTTCAGATAACGCAGAATTTGCGCGAGGACAAACAACAATTCCACGTGTATTTTTTGCTGCAAGTTTCAAATCATTGTTTGTTGCAAAAGTCATGTGAATTAGAAATGATGGATTAAGAAGCATGGCTCTTTGAACCTCTGTTTTTCCAGTTATTTTTTTAGAGGTATTTACACTATCTTGTGTCTCAGCTGCATGAATTGCACGAATTTTTTTTGTTTTTGAATATGATTTTAGGTTTGAACTAGCATTTTCATTTGTTCCACTGATTCCAATTCCGTCACAGTTTTTCAATAATTGAGTTAATTTTTTGGTATTTTCATTAGGGAAAGAAAGATTTTGTTTGATTTCATTTTTTGTATTGTAATAATCAATTCTTCCTAAAATTACACAACGGATAGGAATATTATCTAAAGCAGATTTTAGTAGTAATACACCGTCTAAACCACCTTCTCTAAAATCAATAAATGTTGTAATTCCTTTTTTGATCATTGATTTTGCAGATTTTTTTATATATTTTGATAATGACGATTTAGGAGTTTCTTTGAGTAACTTTTGTTTTAATCCAAACATTGGATGAATTTTTGAATTGACATCTGCATTAATTGACAAATCTTTTCCAATTGAATCTGCAATATGTGTATGAGAATTTACGAAGCCAGGAATTAATAATAAATTTGAACAATCAATAGATTTTTCTTTTGAAGAAATGTTTTTTGAAATCTTTTGAAATTTTTCATTTTTAATCTGTACACTAGTAGATTCTATTAATTTTAATTCATTTCCATAAAGTATGCTAATATTTTTTAGAATCAATTTAATTCATAGATTTCAGGTTTTTCTTTTCCTGCATCTCTAATTTCTCTTATTGTATCTAGGGATTCTGTTGCAAGTTTTACTGCATCTCTAGAAGTTGATGCAGTACCTATTCCACAGTTTAGTTCAATTTGAAATTCATCTTTACATATTTGAATGAAATCTTTTGCAAAAGTTTTGAATTCAGAGTTTGTTACAACCATGAAATTATCACCACCCATGAAAAATGTAAGTGAATTTTTTGATAGAAAATATTCCGACATTCTTGAATAAATTTTGAACATTAATGATGAAGTATCATATGGAGACATGCTCTTTTTTCTTATAGATGTTATATCATCGACATCCAAGTGCATTACAGTAACAGAATGTTCTGAATGTCCATTTAGTGTTCCAAAAATAGAATATTGTTCATTTAGGAATTTTTGAGATTTTTTTGCTTCATATGCATCTAAATTTGCATCGTATGGATTTTCTCCATAGCCAATTGACATTGAAAGTTTGATATCAAAAGATGACTCTAATTCTTTTTGTATTGCTACATGATCATCAAGTGAAAGACCATTTGTGACTGCAAAGTATTCATCAGAACGATTGAGAAATACTAGACAATTTTTCTTTGAGAATAATTCTTGAAGTTTATTGTATAATTTTGATTGTAACATTTGTAATTCATGTTCACGGTCAAATCCTAAAGTTAGTGTCCATGGGCCATATCCTGTAATTTTCATTATTGTTAGTTGAATCATTTTTCTATTTCCTTAATTTCATTGTGAACTTTAAAGACTGCATTGACTGCATTTTCAGAAACAGGTCTAATTCTTGCATATGCTTGTCTTACTTGCATTCCAGGACCTGAAATTCCAAGGGATACAGGTTTTTGGTGTTTAACTGATAATTTAGCAATGTTTCTTGCAGTTGAATGTGCAATAACTTCATCATGTTTTGTTTGACCTTTGATTACCGCACCTAAAGTTACTACCGCATCAACATCACTTCTTTGCAATAACTTGTCAATGACTAACGGCATATCAAAAATTCCAGGTACATTACTGGTATGAATTACATCAAGATTGAGTTTCTTTGCAGTTTCTAATGCTACATCATACATACGCGACGTGATTTTTTGGTTAAATTCTGCTACCACTATTGCAATTTTCAAAATTAATTCACCTTTGAAAATTCAAGTAATTCCTTGCCATCAATGAAAGGAATTGCATTTTCTTTTGCATATTTTTCTGCTTTATCAACTGACAATGCAGAATATGTTTCTGAGTCCATCATTTCACATATGGCAGTAATTGGAGAAAGATTTGCTAACTGTGCAAGATAAACGGACATTTCAGTATGACCGGTTCTAGAAGAAAGAAGGCCATTTGATGCAATCAATAATGGAACATGTCCTGGAGTTTTAAAAGTAGAATTGAAGTATTGTTTTGGATTTTCATTTTTGTATAAGGTGGACATTTCTTTGATAGTTAATGCTCTATCTCTATCTGTAATTCCGGTATAGGTTTGTTTATGATTAATACTAATTGAAAATGTTGGATGATCACCATATGGTGCAGTCCCCATAATCATTTTTTTGGATTCTTCATCAAGTTCATTTGATGCAGATAACATGTTATGCATGTATTTTAGCTGTAATTTTTCTGCAAGAGAATTATCAATTGCAAGACAAAGTAAACCACCAGCATGTTTTCTCATTCGAACTATATGTTCAGGTGTGACAAACTCTGCTGCAACGACCATATCAATTTCATTTTCACGGCCATCAGAATCATGAATCATTACAAATTCACCTTGTTTCAGTGATGAAAGGGCAGAATCAAATGTCATGAAAAAAAATGGATTTTTTGTTATTATAAAGTTTACTAGATTTATTGTTATTACCAATAAATTGGTAGTTAGTATTTATTTTAAGATGTATTTTCCTAGTACGTCAGTCTCAATGTTTAGTTTATCATCAATGTTTTTTGTTTTGAAGTTTGTAATTTCAATTGTATGAGGAATAAGACATACAGATGCTAGATCATTTTTTACATCAACTACAGTTAAACTAATTCCATCTAAAGCAATTGAGCCTTTTTGAACAACATATTTTTTTAAATTCTTTGGAATTTTAAACCAAATTTTTACTTCTTTTGGTTTTTTCTCTATTTTTTTAATTTGAGCAACACCATCTACATGACCTAAAACAAAATGACCTTCTAGTCTTTCACCAACTTTTAAACTTCTTTCTACGTTAACTAAACTTCCAACTTTTAGATTTCCTAGATCTGTTTTTTTCATTGTTTCATCAATCATTTCAAATGTGCAAGTGTTTTTTGCAATTTTAGTTGCACTAAGACAAACACCATTCAGTGCAACACTTTGACCAATTTTCAATCCTTTAGAATCTTTACCAAGATCAACTGATACCTTAATTGCACTACGATTTTTTGTATTTTGTTCAATTTTTTTAATTTTTCCAGTACTAGTAATTATTCCAGTGAACATGATCATTGTGATATTATGTGTATAAATAATGTTTAGATTATTTCAAGCAGCGCTTTTGCTCGTTTGTAATGAACTTCATCAATCATTTTTCCATCAACTACAATTGCGCCTCTTCCTTTCTTTGTTGATTTTTCATATTCTTTTACTACCAATTTTGACCAAGTAATTTCTGATGAATTTGGATGAAATATTTTATGAGTTGTTTCAATTTGGTCAGGATGAATTATACTTTTGCCAGAATATCCTAATTCTTTTCCAAGTTTGCAATCTTGTTCTAAACCTTTTTTGTCTTTAATTTCTTGCCAAATTCCATCTATTGCAGGTATTCCTGCTGCAGCTGCTGCAACAGGCACTCTGTATCTGGAATATTTTCCACCAACTGGATTTCCTTTTGTATATTCAATCTGCATGTCATTAAGTAAATCAAAAATTCCAAATACAATAGCATCAATTCTTTTACTTGCAGAAGCAATTTCATAACAATTAATCACGCCCAAAGCAGACTCTATAGAAGGAATTATACGTATTGTTTTTAATTTTCTTTTCTTTTCCAAGCTTGAGATGATTTTTTCAATTTTTTTGAGTTCTTTTGCTGAGTCAACTTTAGGAATTACTATACCATCAAGCCCCTTCTGAACAATTTTTTCTAAATCACTAGGAACTTTTCCAGATTGTGGAGAATTAGTTCGAGCAAAAACAGATGCTTTGAAATCTTTGCGTTCTTTTAATTTTTTTGCGATTAAAGTTCTGGCATTTTGTTTTTCTTTATCAGGTACAGAATCTTCTAAATCAAAACAGACAATATCACCAGAAAGTGATTTTGCCTTTTCTAAGAATCGTGGATTATTTCCTGGTACAAAAACTAGACTTCGAAAAAGATTTGTCATTAAATGACTATGCGCCTTCAGGCTTCAAAAGGATTTTGCCGAAGAACTTACCAGATAGCATTTTTGTGTGAGCCTCTGCTGCTTGCTCAAATGTATAAACTGAGTCAACTGCGGCTTTAATTTTTCCTTGACCCATCCAGTATAGACCTTCATCAAGTTCAGCCTTTGTTCCTTGTGTTGAACCTAGAACATTAATTCCCTTAAAGAATATGTGTCTAAGATCGATTTTGGCATCATAGCCTGTTGTTGCGCCACATGAAACTAGAGTTGCACCGTATTTGAGCAATTGTAGTTGCTTGTTAAAGTGAGTTTCACCAATATGATCAAATGATAAATCAATTCCTGGTGCTTGACCTTTTGTTTTAGCAATTTCTTTTGAAATTTTGAAGACTTGTTTACTCCAGTCTTCTTGTCTATGATCTACTGCATGATCTGCACCTAATTCAAGACATTTATCAAGTTTGTCAGGACTAGCAGTTGCAATAACATCACAGTTGTATAATTTAGCAATTTGAATTGCAAAACTTCCGACACCAGAACCGCCACCCATAACAAGTACGGTTTGACCTGGAGTAATTTTTGCTCTTCCAACTAACATGTGCCATGAGGTTAAAATTGTCATGGATGCTGCTGCTGCATCTTCATATGATACTCCTTCTGGAATATGTGAAACATTAACTTCTGGTAGATGAACTTCTTCACTGTATGCACCCCATAGCGGACCGGTTTGGAACCCCCAAACTTGTCTTCGGGTACAATCAAATTCTCTTCCGCTTGTACAAGCACTACAAACTCTGCATGCTAGATTAGAATGAGAAACAACTCTATCGCCAACTTTGAAACCTTTTACATCTTCACCAACTGCAATAACATCTCCTGCAACATCGGAACCTGAAACGTGTGGTAGAGGAATTGCAATTGGAACACCTCTCATTCCCCAAATATCATTATAGTTTAGAGCAGATGCTTTATTTGTAAAAACTACCTCATCTGGTTTTGGTTTTGGTGAATCAATGTCTTCAACCTTGAGGATTTTTGCATAATTATCATCAGGGGCATATTCACGATACACAACTGCTTTCATAATTTCGACCCAGTTTACCCCTAATTATATTTTTTTGAGATCAGATTCTATTGATTTTGAAATCTTTTTTTGGTTGTTGAGCAGATAATAGGATTTGTTTTAGTTGATCGTCGGTTATTTGACTAGGAGATCGACCCTGACTGGCAAGACCTAACAAATAATTTTCAACCATGTTTGCCAGATCAGGCTTTACCATTTTGACATTATTTAGTCTCAATCGGGCTTCAGAGCTAAGAAGTTGTTTTAGCAACATGTCTTTTTGTGCATTAATTTGATCCTCATTTGGTTGATCGTTTACATCAGGTGCGGGGTCGCTCATTTCTAACACTAAGAATAAATTTTTAGTTTTGGAGTTGTTTGAATTAGTTCTCCTAGAATTTCAGTTGCAAGTTTATCTAATTTCTGCATTCCTTGACGACTAACAACTCGTCCTTTCTTTTCTACTTGTTCAAGATAGCCTAATTTTTCTAATCCATGGATTGCATTTCTAATAATTGCACCACTTGCATCTCTATGATGACGTGCACCATAGTACATTTTGCGTTTACCATCACCATAAATTGTTCTAAGATCATTTACGGTGAGAGGACCATGAAGGTAAATTTTTCTCATTATAGATGCACAGCGGGTATACCACCAATCAGGTTGTTGTGGAGGTTTATCAGCATGCGATCCTGTTTTGACAAAAGATGCCCAAACTGGTGCAGGGATATCTTCATTTTTCAATATCTCAGTAAGTCTTGAGATGAATTCCTGTTGAGGTACATCGTAAACTTTTGCCATTGTCAAAAATCTTGATAATCGTCTTATAAATCATTGAGCCATAAAAAATTAAGAAATATGAAAAATAACGACGTATAATATATTATCAAGAATTTTTTCATATAGAAAAAACTTCAAAATGTTTTATTGAAAGGATGATATGAGATAATAATTAGAAAAAATGAATACAATGGAAAATCAACTACTTGATACGCTTGTCAATGATCAAAAAAATGTTCCAGAAATTTACAAACCAAGTCAATATTGGCAGAAAAAAGCACTATCTGCAATAAGAGAAATCAAAAAGAATGGTTTGAACAATCTACGTTCTTCAATAGATATCAATTCTGCTGCATCTGCATATGGTGATAACACAATAACAGATGCACGTACAATTTTAGAAACTACATCATTAAAAAATAGATTAGGTTTAGCAATTTTAAATCATACATCATTAAAGAAATTATTTGATTTTCAAGTCGCTACTACCAAAAATTTGTTAAAAACTGTTCTTGAACTTGAAAAAAATAAATTAGCATTATCGAATCCTGAAAGATTAAATCATTTAGTTGAAAACTATAAAATTGAAAATTCTATAAATTTTGGTTGTGACAGAATATCAACTTTTAGAAATAAAGATTATTCAACTTATTATTTACAAATTTTAGATCTATTAGATTTGGTGGAAAGTAAAAGATCTCTAAATAAATTACAATCATTTCTTGAAGTTGGTCCAGGTTTTGGGGTCAACATACATCTAATCGAACAAAATTTTTCTAATTTCAAAAAATTCATTGTTATTGATATTGTTCCGAATGTTTGGGTTGTAACAGAATATTTAAGAAAATTGTATGGAGAAAGTGTGAATGATTATTTAGTTACCAAGAATATGAAAGAAATAAAATTTAAAGATGATACAAGTCTTGAGATATTCGTTATACCGCCATGGGAAATTGAAAAAATCTCATCTCCTATTGATTGTTTTTGGAATTCAAACTCATTTGTTGAAATGTCACCAGAAATTGTAAAAAATTATGCAAAGAGATTTTTAGAAATAGGAACAAAAGAGTCGGTTTATAATTTTATAACCTATGACAGATTTGATCCTAAAACTACATTTCAACCAGATCAAATTCAAGAATTATTTTCGAATGTAGAATTTGAAAAAATAGTACATCCCATATTAGAAAATTCAGAACGTGAAAGCTACTTCTACATAGGAAAATCAAAATAAATTTAATTTTTTATTATTTTTCTATAAACATGATTACAAAAACTACAAGTTATAGAAATTGATTTTGAATTTCCTTGTCCAAGTCTAACTCTAGATGAAATATTCGGTACAATAAATTTTTTACATTTTTTACAAAAACTAGAACGAATTTCTGGGGGTATTGCGATTTTGAATTTCATACTGATTCCTTTTATTAGTAGGGCTTGTTTTTGAGCCAGTTCAGGATTATTTCTTGCATTTAATAATGCATTATTGAAAAGAATTTCCATACGTTTTCTTGCAATTTCTTTCTTAGAGTTTTTCATGTTGGTATAGATCATTAATTAAAAATAAATGATTAGATGCAGTCAGCGGGATTCGAACCCGCGTCACAGGGTTGGAAACCCCGAATACTAACCAGGCTATACTATGACTGCATAAGGTCTAAAAAAAATTCACCTAAATAAAAATGGTTTTTTCGTATTCATAAACAAGTCTACTTGCCACAAGATGTGCTTCTAAAGAAGAATCATGTATTGAAAATGATGTTTCAATAATTTTTTCAGTTTCTTTGTTAAAATGTCCTTTTTGAAATCCACCTATCAAAATACATGAATTTTCTTTGATTTGATGAGTTAATTTTTCAAAAGTAGTTTTTTGGCCTTGTGTTGTTAACCCAATAATTTCATCTGGGTTTATTTTTGATATTAATTTAGACAACGAGGAATTTTCCATTTGTATTAAAATTTCTGATTCAGACTCAATTTTTTTGGTAAGAAATAGTTTTTCCATCAATCCTTGAAATCGATGATATGACTTTGGTAAACGTGTATTATTGTTTATGGAAATGATTTCATCATTTATCGTATGAACAAATACTTGAATTTTATTTTGATAAAATGCAGGAGATGTACAAATGGACAATAATGTCAAATGAACGATATCGGGTCTTCCACGTTTGATTTCATTTTCTAATCCTTTCATAGCACCAAAATGCCAAGAATTATCAAGTAACGTATTTGATATATTTTTTTTAAATTTTTTTGAATATGCTAAAACTGATTGGTGATTGGATAATTCTGTAGGGATTAGTTCAAGTGAAGATTCTACTAGAATTATAGTAAACATTTGATCATTGAGTGATGTTTGATTTGAATTGCATCCATGCAGGTTTTGCATTTTCATTTGTATCAATTAAACCAGAATTACAAACATATTCATCCACTCGTTCAAGACGAAATGAGTTAGAAGCAAAACCAGAACCTCCTATAGATTCAATTTCCTGAGAAGCACAACTTCCTTTTGGTTTGTCAAATAATCTCGATATTGTAAAGAATTCTATTTTTGATTCATTTTCCTCAAAGAAGTTTAAACTTGATTTTATGAATTCTGCTTGATCATTATCATTTCCATTCACAAAATCTGATGTGCTCCAACTAATTTCAAAAAATGCCAATTGTTGAGAAGGGAATATTTCAAGAGACTGTTCTAGATTAGCGAGTGCTTCTTGCGGTGTTCTATCAATATCACCAACAACATCAGTAGGTTTGTATGAAAGAGCTATGAAATCACCCATCTCTAATTTAGGAGTTAATTCAAATGAACCACCAGGTCCCATTCCTTTGTTTATGACATTTTCAAGTGATATGCTGTTGCCAATTTTTACATCATGATGTTTTGATTTTATTTCTGCATAGACATCATCAAAAAAGTTAACATATGTTGGTATAGAACCACTTGCTCTTTGAAAGTGGTAATCAATGTCACCTGAAAATATTACATAATCTATGTTTTCATATCTAGAAAGAATTGAATCCAATACACGGATTGTTTCGTCTTCTAATGTTTCTCCTAATGCTTGATTGCCCATCCATAATGGAAATGGACCTAATCGGTCAGCGTTAATGACTGAAAAGAAAAGAGTTGTTTTAAGATTATATTTTTCATTTAATTTCATCATAATGTCAGTAACACGCCAATCAAAATTTCCTTTTTCAGGTTCAAGGTCACTCCAGTATACATACAGATTTGTTCTTCCAACCCCAGATGTTGATGCAATTTTGTATGATTCCTCTAAATCATCTATGCTTTTTGGAGGATTAATTGTGTTAATGACTAGACTAATTTTTTCATTTTGAGAAATTGGTTGATTTGAAAAAGAGTTTGTTTCAACGGGATCATTTTTTGTTATGAAATATGCAGATGCGCCACCTATTGCAACAACTAAGATTATGATTCCAATTATTTTGGTATTCAATATGTGTTGAGACGGGTTTGTATTCTAAAATGTTGTTATTTTATTATCCAGAGGTACAACCACTGTATCCACATTCGATGCAAATGTGACATCCTTCTGTTAAAACAAGAGTGTTTTTACATGTTGGGCATAGTTTTTCTTCGATTTCAGGCTCTGCTGCAACATGATCTTGGCGAGGAAGTTCTTGTGGAACTACTACTTTTAGTGCTTCGTTGATTTGTTTTAGGATGTATGGGTTTTTGATATTATTTGTGATATAATCATGTAGATAATCAGTTGCTGTAACCTCAAAAGTTTTTTGAGAATTTTCACCAGTCATATGAAGAACCTGTTTGTGTCTTGAACCGTCACGATATACCGTAATTCCCTTCAGACCTAACTCATGAGCAAGCAAATATGCTGCTTTAACATCTTCTGCAGAAACATCATTTGGCATATTGATAGTTTTTGCAATTGCATTTCCAATCCAATCTTGCCATACTGCTTGAGCCATCAAATGATCAGTCCAGTGAATATCCATTGCAGTGACAAAGATGTTTTGAATCCATTCTGGAATTTCATCAATTCCTTTAACTGAGCCATAGTTATCAGCAACTTTGGCTAGTAATTCTTCACTGTAAAGACCGTTTTCTCTTAAAACCTCTTCAAATATTTTATTTGTATAAAAGAATCTTCCAACAGTAACACGTTTTTCAAATACAAGAGCAAATGTTGGTTCCATTCCATTTGAACAATCTGCCAACATGGATAATGTTCCAGTTGGTGCAACAGTGGTTGTAAGAACATGTCTAACACCATGTTTCTGGATTTTTGCGATTAAGGCATCCCAATCGTAATAATGTCGTTGTTTTGGTTTTTCATAGTATCCAGCAATTGGAATCTTACCTTCAGGATATTCTGTCTTTGAACAAAGTGGGAAAGCACCTCGAGATTGTGCTAAAGCAACACTTTCTTCCATTGAATAATATGATAATGCTTCAGATAGTTTGCCCATAAACTCATAGCCTTCTTTGGAGTTGTATGGAATTCTTAATTTGTACAATAGATCTGCAACGCCCATTACACCAAGACCAATTCTTCGAGATTCTTTTGATGCGACATTGATCTCTGGAACTGGATAGTGATTTACGTCAATTACATTGTCTAGGAATCGAGTTGTTTTTCTAACAATTTCTTCATATTTTTGCCAATCAAATTCATACTGACCATCTGCGGTTCTTTTTGTAAGATTTGCTAAGTTAATTGATCCTAAATTACAAGATTCGTAAGGATACAAACTTTGTTCTCCACATGGATTTGTTGCACGAAGTGGACCACCACGTGCTTTTGCAAATACATTATACTTGTTAATTAGATCAAAGAAAATTAAACCAGGTTCTGCACTTTTCCATGCAGATGTTGCAATAAGATCAATTAGATGATGTGCATTAATTTCACGTACAGGACTACCATCTCGTGTACTTCGTAATGTGTATGCACCATCTTCACTATCTACTAGTGCATTCCAAAAGTCACCCCAAACACCTACGCTAACATTAAAGTTCTCTAAAACGCCAGGCTCGGTTTTGTTAGTAATGAATTTTTCAATATCTGGATGGGATACATCCATAATTCCCATATTTGCACCTCTTCTCTTTCCTCCCTGTTTGATAACATCAGTTACTGTATTGATAATATTCATGAATGATACAGGTCCAGATGCAACACCAGATGTAGATGCAACAATGTCACCTTCTTCTCTTAATTCTGAATAGTTTATTCCTACGCCACCACCAGATTTGAAAATTAGTGCTGCATCAGAAGTTGTTTTCATAATTTTTCCCATATCATCAGGCATTCCTAATACAAAACATGCAGACAATTGTCCAAGACGTCCACCAGCATTCATCATGGTTGGTGAGTTTGGTAAGAAGACTTGATTTACCATTAGATCATAATATTCTGTAATTCTTGCACCATAATCAGTAAATTCTTTTGCTGCAATCTTTGTTAGTAGTTCTTTAAAGCTAATTTTTGCTTGTCCTTTTTGTGCAAGATCAATGTATCCGTTTACTAAACCTCTAAAATGATATTGGTTTAGATAATATTCATCAATTTTAAATTTATAATCAAACTGATCTAGTTTTGTCAGATATTCTTTTGCTTCTTCAATATTTTGTGGTGTGGTTCCTGCTGCATTGAATACAGAAGAATCATGTAAAAGATCACCAATTCCAATTAAAATTGAAACTCTTTCAAATAATTGAGTTGGAGTTTCGGTAATCTCATTTTTCTTATTTCTAAATAGATATCGAGATGCCAAAACTCTAAGACAATTAAGATCAAATTCTTTTGAGACAGGATCAAGAACTTTGGTGTTGAGAACCTTCATCTTCTCATCACGTATTTTTCGTCTCTCGTGTCTATACAATATGTATGACTTTGCGATTTCGCTATGTCCTTGTTCTATCAGGGTTGATTCTACCATATCTTGAATATCTTCAACAGATGGTGGGTTTTCAGTGCCAAATCCTTGAGATGATAATTTGTTAAGAACTCCATTTGTTAGGCTTTGTGCAAGATCACGATCACCCTCACTAGTTGCAAGTAGTGCTTTATAGATCGCATTTGTAATTTTATCTTGATCAAACTTTGTTGTATCACCATTTCGCTTTCGAATTTCCGCGAAAGATGACTCTATCTGTGAATTTTCAACCAATTATAATCCCCAAGTACATGTTAAACTGATGAGCTAAAAAACTCTTTGGCAATTATTTTTCTAACAATGGGTAAATAAAATTCACAACGGTACGAAAAACTTCGTTTTGCTTTTTTTGATAGTGCTAACCTTGAAAAAAATAATACTATGTAAGATCAGTAAATGATCGAAACGAATTTCGTTTTAAAATTAGTACGTTAATCAAAACTCTAAAAAAAATCCAGTTATTATCTGCACAAAATTAGAAATTATTTAATTTGATTTGGCTTGAATGACGAAATTAGTGAAGATGCTTTCTCAATTGCCTTCTTGATGTCAGATTCTTTTGCCTTTGCATCAAATGGTAATTTAACAAGTACACCACCGTCCAATATCTTTGAGATCTTATTACAATCAGATATTGACTCGCTTTTAGCAGTTAATTTATCAAGTTCGCCAGGGTTTAATTCTAATCCTTGAGAATAAGAATCTCCTTCTAATACATCCATAATAGAATTTTTACCATACTTTTCACTGTCAAGTGTGACAAATCTTGTTAGATCGTTGCTGTCCACCATAGAAATAGATACATCAATTCCCATTTCTTGACCTTTTTTATGAGCAATATCAACTGCGGTTTGTAAAACTTTGTTTAAGATTTCTTTTCCTTCTTTGTCATCTTTATGTCCAAGTATTTTATGGACTGCTTCTTTTACTCCAACAAAATTTAGAATTATAGAAGAATTATTTTTTTGCATGAATTGAGTTTTTTCTGCTAAAATTGGATTTACGCCACGTCGTATTAGATCAGATACATCTTTTTTACGAGTTGCCATTGCAGCGATCGCAGGTTTCATTAATAATACAAGTCTGGCTCTAAAGTAAGTCTCATCTTTACTAGATTCAAGTGCCAAACGTGGAAGATTGATAGTTAACGATCCAAGTTTAATTGATGGTTCAGAAGTTTTACTAGAATTTTTAATTGCGTTAGTTGAACATGCGCCTTTTGAGAATGTTACATTACCACCAAGAGACACAGTTTGTGCAAGAATTTCAGAATGATCTGCAACTTTTCCTTTTTCATAATCAACAACTAATCCAATTTTTGGTGAAGGTGTGGATTTAACAAAAGTATTGTAAGCAGAGAAAATTGCGTTGATTAATTTTTTATCAGCGGAAAGTGGTATTCTAAAGGATAGTACGGTTGGCGATTTATCTAAACTTGTAGAGGTAGATGACATTGTAAAAACATCTACTAACATTTTTTCAATATCATCTGTATTTTTTGAGAATTTTCCAAGTACTGCAGGTAGATCATCAACTACTATTTCTTGTGATGATTCTTTAGATATTAAATTAAATATCATTGGCAATAATTTTTTTAGATCGTCAAGTGTTTTTGCTGCAGAAATTCGTGCAACGCTAGGACATTTTCCCTTTAATTCAATTCCATCTTCTATAAGCTCTTTGAGACTTAGAAATATTGTATCAGGAATTAGTGACCACAAACCCAAGTTGGAAATGTGTAATTCTCCAGATAGATGAGAATCTGCTATATCCTTAGGCAGCGTATTTGTGAGTAAATATTCAGCTAGAGTGTTTTTCCCGCTAGTGAATAGTATATCCTCAACGCCATTTTGGATATTTTCAACGTTTGTGAACATTTCTTGCACCTCAAATACAGGCATACCAAGTCTTGCGAGTTTATTTCGATATTCTTCATGGCCATGCTCTAATAGAACATTATTTACCATTTCACGGATTAATGAGCCAGTAAGATATGTTGTTTGGAATTTATAGATTCTATTTTCTACTTCTTCTGTAATTTTTTGTGATAATTCAAGTGGAAGACTTCCTTCTCTAACTAGCGATTGAATAATTTTGTCAGAGTTGAATTCTTCTATGGAATCATGTGATGTACGAACATACATTTTTCCACTTTCTATTATGGATCGTTCTTCAATTTGTCTTGCTAAACTTAGAACTAGTTTTCCAAGATTTGTTATAGTATAACGTCTTTCAGATTTGTTTAATGCTACAAGTGATTGTCTAAGGAGTTTTCTCAGATGATAAGCAAATTTTCCACTTTCTTTTTTTGATTTAAAGCCAGCTAGAGATTTTAGCTCAGAATATGTCAAAGGGCCTTTAGAGTTTAGGATTCTCAAAATATCGATTCTGTTTGGACTAGCCATAACAGAGAAGATCATTCTAACTCGTTTTGATGTAGATTGTAAACGTCCATCACCTTGAGAATCATCATCCATGTCAATATCTAGATCGTCGTCATCTGCGGCGACATCGACATCCATATCTAATTCTTCTTCAAAATCTTCTTCCTGCTTCCCCATTGAAATAATAAATAGAAATTAGGTATTAAGGCTTGTTGTCACTAGTACATCAATGAAAAATATTATTTTTCTTCAACATCTAAAGAAAATTCTGATGTTGACAGGGTTTGATTGCATGATGGACACTTATTGTTATAATGTTTTAGAACATCCTTTACAGATTTCAGCATTTTCATAGTGGAAATTTTTTCGCCACATTTTCCACAAACAATTTCTACAGACATAATAGATCAATTTTTCTAAGACAGTTAAAAATTGTGAAAATTTTTTTTAATAAATGCAATAAAATTGATTTACAGTTTTTCTAAGACGATTCCACGTTCATCAAATCCTGTAACTTTTACAGGAGTTCCAATAGGTAGATCTTCAGGAGTTGATATTTTAGCCAAAAAGCCAGATACTCTAATTCCAGAATCATCTAATTCCATCACAACCCAAGCATATGGAGCCAAATCCTCAAATCCTGCAGGAGGAACTGTCATTATCGTATATGTAACAACTTTTCCGGCTCCTTTTAGAATAGTATCTCCAAATTCTTTGCTTCCACATGATTTACAATAATAGACAGTTGCCAGAAGAATCTCACCACATTTTGCACATTTTCTAGCTAAAATATTTCCAGACTTTGCTGCGTCTATGAATTCAGGTTTTGCAGACAATTTACACACTTTCGAATATGTGAACTGCACAACTGGCACCTGTAGCGCCAAAGTTTTGTGTCAATCCAATTTTTGCGTCGTTAACGGTTCGTTCACCAGATTTTCCTGTTAATTGTTCAAATGCTTCAACAACTTGACCAACACCTGTTGCGCCAATTGGATGTCCTTTTGATTTTAGACCGCCTGAAGGATTAATAGAAATTGAACCGTTTAATTTTGTATCACCATTTCTTGCAGCTGTTGCGCCAGTACCTTTTTCAAAGAAACCCAAGTCTTCACTGTCAACTACTTCTGCAACAGTAAAACAATCATGAACTTCAGCAAAATCAACATCTTTTGCGGTAATTCCAGCCATTTTGTATGCAGCTTCTGCTGCAATTCTAGTACTTGGAATTGTAGTTAATTGTTCACGTCCTTGCAGTGCTGCAGGGGAACCACCACGTCCAGAACCAATTACTTTAACATAATCTTTTGAATGTTCTTTAGCAAATTTTTCATTACATAAAATAACAGAACTTGCTCCATCAGAAAATGGACAGCAATCATATAATTTTAAAGGACTTGCAACTACTGCAGAATCCATAACATCATCAATACTAATTTTTTTTCTCAAGTGTGCTTTTGGATTCAATACACCATTCTCATGATTTTTTACTGCAACACTTGCAAGATCTTCTTCAGTTGCATCAAATTCGTGTAGATATGCACGAGCCATTGATGCAAATAAACCAGGAAATGATGCGCCTGCTTGACCTTCATAAAAGAAATCAGAACAATAAGAAAAGTAAGTTGTAGTCCAGTCGGTTCCGGTATGTGTAACTTTTTCAGTACCGGTAACTAATACTGCATCATAAAATCCTGCAGCAACATTTGCAAATGCTTCTCTAAATGAAACAGATCCACTACCACATGCAGATTCTATAGAAAGTGAAGGACATTCTGAAATTCCGAGATTACTCATGACTACAGGTCCCAAGTGAACTTGTTTATCAGCTACACCAAATACATTAGAAATGTAACCTGCTTCAATTTCTTTAGGTTCAATTCCTGCACTTTCAATTGCACCAACAGATGCTTGTAAAGTAATATCAGAGATACTATCATCTAGTTTGCCATATTTTGTACTTCCGCCACCTAAAACACAAACACTTTCTCTTTCCACGAAAATTTGCTGACCTAGTCCCTATAAAAATTGATCAAGTAATTTCATAAACTTGAATCAGTATCAACCAGTATGAGAAAAAAGATCCAAATTTCTGTTGTAAAATCAAAAAAACGAAATGTAACAAAGTCTACCAAAAAAATTATAGATAATTTTAAGATAGAAATTGATCAATACTATGATGAAAATGGATTTGTTTCATTTTCTGCAAAAAATAAAAAATATACAATTTTAGGAACAAATTCTCCAAAAGAAGGAATTTGCGAATGTCCAGAATGCCATAAGGGACAATTATCGGTAATAAAATCAATTACAACCAAAAAACGATTCATTGGATGCACAAATTATCAAAATGGATGTAAAGCCTCAGCACCTCTTTTACAAAAGGCAATGCTAAAGGTTCTAAAAACTAAATGTCCAGAATGTCAATGGCCTACTGTAATTTTCAGATATTCAAGAAAACAGGAATGGAAAAGACAATGTGCCAACATGAAATGTAAAACTAGATCTTAAAATCAGAATAGATATCAGTCCTTCGGTTTTTTAATAATGGAAGTTTTTTTCTAATTTCATGAACTTTATCTAAAGATATGTTAACATAACCAATTCCTTGCCGTTTTTTCATATCTAGTAAGATGCGACCGTAAGGATCAACTGCTAAACTTCTTCCAGAGTATACGTGACCTAAATGATCAGGTGCTATAACATAACAACCATTTTCAATTGCACGAGATTTGTTTAACGTTAGCCAATGTTCTTCTTTCATAGGACCATTAACCCATGCAGATGGTACAACTAGGATTTCTGTACCAGATGATGCCAATGTTCGTGACATTTCAGGAAATCGTAGATCATAACAGATTAGCATACCCATTTTTCCAACAGAAGTTTTTGTTGGTAATGGTATCTCTGTGCCAGATGACATTTTGTTAGATTCTTTGAAGCCAAGTGCGTCGTAGAGATGAATTTTTCTGTATTTTCCTGTTACTTCTCCTTTTTTATTTACAATAAATGAGGTATCATACACACGATCTTTTTTCCTACTCTTTTCATACATTGTACCCACTATACCAATGGAATTATCCTTTGCAGATTGTGCAACAGCAGAAACAAATTCTCCATTGATAGTTTCAGCCTCCTGTGCAACTTGTTTTGCTGTTTGTGTTGATGGAGTGTAAAACATCATGTATTCAGGAAATGTAACCATATCAGCATTGTTCTTTGCAGCCTGTTTTATGTAGCCTAAAATTTTTGGTAGATTTTTTTCTTTTTCAGTTGACGCTTTGAATTGAACTAATGCAATCTTTGACATGATTAATCTAAAGATTGTGAAAATAAAAAGATACCATACATTAAGAGACGTAATGTAACTGCCGTTAAGACCATGAAATATTTTCTTTAAAAACATTTGTACCATAGAACCATAAAAACAGGATACATTCTTTAAAAACTAAAAAGAAATGCTATGACTCATGCATGAGGGAAAACTCCGAGTAGACCATAGAGAACGTACTATTCTCTTTCTAGGATTTTTGGTGATTGTGGGTGCAAGTGTATTTTCGCTCCCATAATCTTTTTTTTTTAATTTCCTAAATACTATCCGTATGATTCGTATTTTACTTCGTAACTACCATCTTCTCTTTTGTTTCGTTCTGTTACAAACTCATTGTTTCCAAGATAATCCAAAGTACCATCAATTGTTCCTTGCCATCCACAAATGTAAAACATGGTATTGTCTTTTGTAATTTTTTCACCAACTAATTCTTCTAATGGAGATACTCTTCCAGGTCTTGCTCTTAGAAATTGTTCTACACGTCCAATTTGACCAGTCCAAGAACGATTTAGCCATTCTTGCGGTCTACTAATTGCAGCTCGATATTTGAAATTCCATTTGTCAGTACCTCTATCAACACTCTCTAACTCTAAATCTGTCAAACGTTCTCTATAGCTTAATTCATCAACGTAACTTGCTCCGTGTAAAACAACAAGTTCACGTTTATCTCCAATGTCATGAAGATGCTGAGCAAAACTAACAAACGGTGCAAGACCGGTACCACCACCAATACAGACAATTCGTCTTTCATCAGGCTCACCATTTGGTAATTTGTCATTAATTGTTAGAGTACCGTTAGCTTTTCTCCATTGAATTGGGTCACCTTCTTTTAGATTGAACATTGCAGTAGTCAATCTTCCAGGATATGGTTTTCTTACCCATCGAATGACAAACTCAAAATATTTTTTATTTTCTGGATGAGAAGCAATTGAATATGCACGATTGATTACACGATTATTTTCACTTTTTACAGGTAGCCCCAAAGTTAGAAACTGACCTGCCTTGTATTCAGGAAAAGGACCTTCAGGAACAACTCGGAATATAGCTAAATCTTCTCTTAGTAATTGAACATAACTGACAGTTGCGTTTTCCAAAGATTAAATCTCCCATGGAGGAATGGTAGCAATAATTGATTGCACCACATCATGATAATGCACTGTTGGTTGAGTGCTGATTAGTAACAGATTTTCCTGATAAGGAATTGAGATTAAAGTGACATTTTCATATTCAGTTAGTGTGAGTTTTTCATTTCCTAATCTGAATGAAAGATTTTGTGCTTTTCTCCATCGTTCTAAAGAATAATTTATTGAAATTCTTATTTCATCTTCATCCAAAAGAGGATCTAAATCTTTTTTTTGTGTGCTGTATAATAAATCAGATTTATTATTTACGACACCTACAAAACGAACGCTTTCATGTGAAAAAAGTATATCTGAACATAATTTTTCATGAGTCTGAGTTGTAACTACTTCTTTAGCCAATCCCACTCTGGTCTCTCTTCTGATTCGTCGTCGTCCATATAATACATAATAAATCAAAAATTATTATTTTTCTTTTGATTGCTTTTGCAAGTAATCATCAGGAGTCAATCTAAACTCTTCTTCATCAGCATATGCGGCTTCACCATGTTCAGCTAGATCAAGACCCATATCTTCCACCTCTGGATCAACACGTATTCCGATAGTACGTTTCATGACTTGTAGAATCAACCATGTTCCTCCAAAGCCCAATACTGCTGCAACTCCAATACCGACTGCTTGAATCCAGAGTTGATCAGGATTACCGTAAAGCCATCCATCAACACCGCCGATTGCAGCACTGGCAAAAATACCTATGGCAAGAGCACCAACAATACCTGCGATGCCGTGCACAGAACTGACATCGAGGGCATCATCGATTTTTAATTTATCTCGAATTAGTACAACTCCGCCATAAGAGAATATGCCTATTGCTATTGCAATTACAAATGCATGTTCAACGCTGACAAAACCAGAGGCAGGGGTAATTCCGGCAAGTCCAGCAATTGCGCCATTAATTCCAGCTACTATGGATGGCTTTCCGGTTCTCATCCATGAGAAGCCTACCCAAATCAATGCAGAAACAGATGAAGCTAGATGAGTAACAAGTGCGATGTTTGCAGGAAGAGCGCCGGAAGTTAAGGCACTACCAGCATTGAGTCCAAACCATCCTAACCAAAGTAATGAAGCGCCTAGTACGGCAATAGGTATGCTATGAGGGATGTTTATTGCCGGACCAAATCCACGTCTTTGCCCAAGTACTATTGCTGCTGCAAGTGCAGCCATACCTACACTAGTGTGAATAACAATACCACCTGCAAAGTCAACAACTCCTAATTCTGCTAACCATCCACCGCCCCAAATCCAGTGGACTAGTGGATAGTAAATGAGAGCAGACCATACAGAGATGAATATAATAAAAGATTTGAATTTCATTCTTTCGGCAATTGTACCGGAAAGTAAGAGAGGAGTAATACATGCAAACATCATTTGGAACTTTACAAACAGTACACCAGGTATAGTCATTCCTTCAAGAGGTTCGTCCCACGGAATACCTTTTATGAATGCATTATCTAAGTTACCAATCATACCGTCTTGTGATGGACCAAACGATAGACTATATCCAAAAACAAACCACATTACACTAAGTAATGCTAAACCAAAGATAATTTGTGAAAGAATTGAAACCACATTTTTCTTTCGTAATAGACCTGATTCAAATAGACCAAGTGCAGGGATCATTAACAAAACAAGCATACCTGCTACAAGCATCCATGCTGTATCACCAGTATCTATAAGCATATGAAATTTTAATTTGTTTTTTCATTTAACGTTTATCAAAGTTGGTTAACATTGATAATCAAATGACTTTCATTTTTTAAAATATTATTTACTTTGGATGCATCACTTTATTCATGCTAAAATTAGAAATAATACTTTCTGAGAATGACGTGATGTCAATCAGTGAAGGTTTTAAACAAATTGACATTGGTGGTTTAACAATTACTAAGGTTAGAGGAAGAGGTGAAAAAACTGCACCAGAAATTCTCGTGCACAAAGGTTCAGAAGTATTTGTACCACATTTTGGTGACAAATATAGAATAATGGTAGTTATTCCTGAATCCAAAGAAGAAAAAGCTGTCAACATCATAAAGAACAACTCACGAGGTGGCAAAATTTTCATTTCACAATTGCTACGTGCAATCGATATAAAGACGGGAAATGAAGGGGAAGAAATTATCTAGATGAAACTTTCTCTACCAAAAAACAACATCAAAATTTCAAATTTAACCAGGGCCGATTATATGAAACTCGTAGTTATTGGCGGAATAGTTGTCGTACCACCAGTTGCATTAGCAATAATAGGAGGAATCTAAATTGATGACAGCAGTTTCTAGAAGACGAGGTACATTAAGACAAATAATTGCTCATGAAGGCGCAAACTGGGCAGGTAACAAATTCAAAGAATTTCAAACTAATAGAACAATCAAGATAATCGCACAAAAAAGCCGACCAACCACTCTATCTACAAATAGAGGTACGACACAAACAATTCTAGAATCATCAATCATATCTGAGACTAAAATTTCTCAGGTATACATTGCCATAAATAGAGGCACAAAACGCAGACTTTTGAAGCTATAATGAAACTCCAAAAAATGCCATTTAGTCTAAGTAAATCTAAGATTCGAGTAGCAAAAATAGGCATGGCTGCCGTAGGAATTGCGTTTCTTAGTTTGTATTTAGTTGCAGATTATATCTAAAAATTATCTTCGTATAGAATTGTAGGATTATCAAGTTGTTTTTGCATTGATGGAAGTTGTTTCATAATACAATAGTTAACAAAATCTGCAAAGGATTTGATTCTGTAATCAGTTTCTAAAATTTCAGCATTATTATCATACATTTCTTCTAATTTGTATAGAGTGCGTTTTTGGAGAGGGACCAGTCTGTTTCGTTTTGTAACAAATCTTCGTGGAGATTTAGAATGTTCAATCTCCATGTCTGCTTGACCTTCAAGAGTAGAGCCATCAACCATTTCATTCATGTCAAAAACAAAGATTTTTTGAGGCATGTTTGGAGGAAGTCCAGAAAGTTTTGATATCATCTCAAGCACAGCACGAGCATCTTTATCCTGCATAGCAAGTTCGATCTTTGCAAGCATTGTAGAACGTACACCAGTTCCACCTGCACGAGAACCAGTAGATTTTGTAATGAATTTACTATCTTCTAAATTTCGTTTATCAATAATTTCTATTCCTAATACATCTAATTCTGTACGAATCATAGGATAGTTTTTTCTGTTGATAATAGCCTCAATCTTCTTCATATTTTTTATCGAAAAAATCTATTATTATACTGTTACAGTTATTCCAAATTTATGCATTCAATGTATATCAAATGATTATCATTGTATACCATTTTGAGTCACAGTTTAATCAAAATGCATGTGTAGTATCCGTTATGAGAAATACATCAAGTAAAACAATGCAATTTGAGGTTTGAAGAGGAAATGAACTATAAAACAATATTACAAATGTTAGAAGAAATCAAAGTAATGTTTCCTGAAGATTATAAAAAAATTCTCAGAGATTTAGAATTGAATAAGAAATCTGACTAATTTGCTTGTATTTTATCCAAAATAGTCAAAATAAAAAGAATAGTTTAGAGTTGATCTCCTGCAAGAAACCAGTTCTCTTTTGGGTTTTCATCAAAGACTACAATCACATGTTCTTTCTTTGTTTTTAGGATTTCAACTGCAGAATCAGTGACAGCCTTTGCAAATTCCTGCTTTTGTTCTTCAGAACGTCCAGGATATAGTGATACGTGTACGTATGGCATAATTGTAATTATAACTATGATAATTTAATTGATTGAATTATCTAAAATCATCTCTATATCCATACCTAGAGCCATAGGTATAATCAGATCTGTTTGTTTTCTTGTAGAAATATCCAACACCCAATCCTAAAAAGAAACCACCGATGTGTGCCAAAAATGCTACACCGCCACCTGCAACACCAAAACCTCCTATGAAAAATGGTAATAGATTTTGAAAGATTAACCAGAACGGTAAGAAGAATTTTGCAGGAATGTGCATCATACGCCAGAAAAATCCTAACATGACAAACGTCATGACCTTAGCTCGTGGGAACATTACTAGGTAAGCGCCTAAGATTCCAGCAATCGCACCAGATGCACCAACTGCAGGAATTCCACTTCCTGCATCACCATAGATGTGAATTAAACCTGCACCAACACCCCACATTAAATAAATTCCAATGTACTTTACTCTACCAAATTTTGCTTCAATGTTATCACCAAAGATCCACAAGAACAGCATGTTACCTCCAAGATGCATTATACCTCCATGCATGAACGTTGAAGTAATCAAAGTCAGTTCGGGTATGGCAGGACAGTTAACGATTCCCATTCCTGTGTTTACACCATCAATCTGACCTGTAACGCATCCAGGAACTGCACCCCATGTTAGAAACATGTTCATTGCTTCACGATTTGAAAACTCAATGAACTGACCAGTTATTGCAACCTCAATTCCAAATACTATCACATTCATAATGATTAGTGCAATTGTTAGTTTTGGTTTGAATCCTGGTGGATGTGGATTTTCATCTCTTAATGGAAGCATGAATCAATCAAAGTTTGTTTGGTTTGTATAAGAATTTTCAGGTAGATCTAAACTGAGATAATTCCTTCTTTAACTAAAAATTGAATTCCAGATGCAAAGGTATTGTCATCAATTTGACCGTCTGCCCACCATGCAGCGTTATTTCTAACCCAATCAGGAATGGTTGCATTATCATTTTGTGCACCACTAGATGTGGTTGGTACTGAAATAATTCCTTCTTTTATCATAAATTCAATTCCAGAAGCAAAGGTATTGTCATCAATTTCACCATTTGACCACCACTTTGCATTGTTCTTTACCCAATTAGGAATGTTAACAGATTGTTCTGCAGATGGAATTGGATTAAATGAGCTTGTAGTAGATACGCCTACTTCAAACATTTGAGATGATTGGAAAAATTCATCATAGTTAGAAAATCCCTCACCAGTTAGTACTAAATTCAAAGTGTACATTCCATCATCAGGAATGGTTATGAAATGAGTGGCAATTCCCTCTACTGATTTTGTACCTACAAACTCTTCAGGAGTATCACCTGTAACTAAATTGAATTGTTCACCTTGTGGACTAACTAAACCAAATGCATAGATTACATCTTTTACTATACCGCCATTGTTATCAAAGAATGAAAACTCAAATGGAATTTCATCTCCTGCACCATATGCAGAGTCCCAAGCAATGAGTGCCTTGTATCCATTATCAAATGGCATATCAAACGAATTTTTCTCAACAGTTCCTTCTGGAACTAGTTCAAAGCTCATTGTTTTAGATGAATAGTGAGATTCTCCTAAGAGTTCATTAATTCTTTGTAATTCAGTTCCTGTAACTAAAAAGTGAACAATGTTTTCAGTCTCAGATGAATATGGATCCATTACTAGAACTCTTTGATCAACTTCTACACCATCTACATAACCCTTGAATGATGTTTCAGGATTGTATGGGTCAAATGATTTTGGAACACGAATTTCTTCATGAACCATTTGAACTAGTTCAATATATTCAGGATCCCAATCAAATGGCATGTCAAATGAAATGGCATTATTACCTTGATTATATGTGAAATTTTCTACATCATCATAGTATGTTTTTACTGTAACAGGAACTTCTGCAGCTTCTGCAGTTTTAATGAAAAAGCTTTGATCTTGTGCAACACTAACAAATGTATCAAAGTTTAGTGGTTGTGCAACTAATGAACGAGGACTGGTAGCACCTTCAATTGAGACTTTAACATTATACAATCCGCCTTTTTCAAAGATTGGTCCATCAATGAGTGGTCGTCCCTCACCTCGTGCAAACAATCCACCTGCGGTTCCATGTACCTCACCATAATATTCGGTACACTTCCAAGGCTTTTCTTCATAGCAATCTGCTTTTGGTCGAACCTCAACGTTTAGTGTTCCATCATCATCATAGAAATAATTTCTAGCTAAAAGATCACCGCTTCGCCAGACCTCAACACGATAAGTAACCTGGTTTAAGTTTTCATCAGTTAACATATCAAAGAAACGAATTGAAATGTTTGCTGAATCAACTTCACCTGCAGTCATATCAGCAGGATCTAGTTGTGTGAAAATTGTAACTTCCATACCTTCAAAACTAATTGGAGGAGCAGCGTCACCACCTAAACCATGACCAAAAGCACTTTCACTTAGAAATGGTAAGGTCACACAGACAGCTGCAATAATTAAGAAACTTTTGTAGTACAATTACCATTTTTTCCCATAAATCACCTATTAATGATTCGATGGATTTCCATAGTTATTACAAGATCATTTTTATTATATTCAGATGAATTTTCACTATGAAATACCTTCTTGGGCTAATGTTACTTCCGTTATTGCTAAGTCCAGCCTTTGCAGAAAGTCCAGAAGATTATGAACAGGTGTTACCATCAGAAAATGGAACATTAGACATTGGATTAACAGTTGATCCACCAGCAAAAGTAAATGAAGTTTCTAAATTACACATT
Organism: Candidatus Nitrosopelagicus brevis; assembly: GCF_000812185.1. Classification (NCBI taxonomy): domain Archaea; kingdom Thermoproteati; phylum Nitrososphaerota; genus Candidatus Nitrosopelagicus; species Candidatus Nitrosopelagicus brevis. The sequence continues at coordinate 1,118,683 of NZ_CP007026.1, forward strand.
GGATGGATAAAACCAGGATTCAACAAAATTCAAGAGCACATAGATTATAGAATTACAGTTATCAAAGATGGCCAAAATATCTTTGGTCCAATTCCTCTAACACATACATCTGTAGGCACAGTAAAAATTCCTGTAGAATTTACATCAAACGGCGAACACCAAATTAAAGTAGAGATGGAGGGAATTTTGTTCCAGCCAATTCCATTAGAAATAACATATTTTACAATTAATGTAGGAGAAGGGCAAACATCACAGCCATCACAAGAAAATAACAATGAAGGTGGCGGTTGTCTAATTGCAACTGCAGCATTTGGTTCTGAAATGGCACCACAAGTTCAATTCTTGAGAGAAATTCGAGATAACACTGTAATGAACACACAATCAGGTACAACATTCATGACAGGATTCAACCAATTTTACTATTCATTCTCGCCATATGTAGCAGACTATGAAAGAGAAAACCCAGTCTTCAAAGAAGTAGTCAAGGTAACACTAACACCAATGCTAACATCACTAACACTACTCAACTATGTACAAGTTGATACTGAAGAAGAAATGCTAGGTTATGGTATTGGAATTATTCTTCTAAACATTGGAATGTACTTTGTAGCACCAGCTGCTGCAATTATTGCAATAAAGAACAGACTTAGAAAATAAAATTATTTTTTCTTTGCAAGAGATATTGCACCTAGAACAATTCCTGCAATACCTAACCCAATAGCTCCGATTATCATTCCGCTCATTCCATTATCATCTTCAGGTTCTTCTTTTAACTCATTAATTGTTTCTTGTAATTCTCTAATATCACCACGTAAATCATTTACTTCACGTTCAAAGTCACCGGATTCAACAACAGATGACTCAACTGGAGGAAATTGTAAAACTTCTTGTTCCTGTACCTTTAGTGGATGTAATGCTAGATTCACATTTTGTTCGTTAATTTTTCCAAGAAAATTTAGTTGTGACCAACCAGAAAATGTAGGAGTGATTGCTGACTCGTATTTTCCTGGAATATCAGTTGGTTGTAATGGAAGAGTGATGAATTTTTCTTCAACAACTAGTTTTATTTTCAAAGTTTTTTTCAAGCCTTCTATTCCTTTATCAGGATTAAATGGTTGGTCTGCAGCTTCTTTGGTTTTATCCATTACACTGACATAAACAATAATTGCATTTGATTCACCAGTTACAATTGGTTTGTTTTTCCAGTCAATTTCAATTCTGTAATCTCCAACAGAATCTGATTGGTGAGCAAAAGCAGAATTAAGCATTAATGGTGAGATCAAAAATAAAGCGATTAGGTATGTTTTTTTCATATTTTATGAGAATAATGGTTTGAATAAAAGTCAAAGTAGTACAATTTTCTATCATTTAGGCTCAAAATTGGAGATCATTTTTATTATCAAAGTTCAAAATTTACCTAATGAATAACAAGACTGTAAGTTCCTTATTCGTTCTTTTTGCAATTGTTTCAATCGGAATGACTGCAGCACCTGGTGCATTTGCTGAACACAGCATGAATGCAACAGTAGAGAACGCAATGGGTTCTTCAACACCGGGATGTGAACCAGATTGTTTCATCCCAGCAACAGTTACTATTGGTGTTGGTGGAATGGTCACATTCGCTAACAATGATTCAGCAGCACATACCTCTACAGCTGGTACTCCAGCTGATGGACCAAGTGGTGTATGGGACAGTTCATTAGTTATGATGGGCGCAGCATACACAACTCCAGCACTAGAGGCAGGTGAATATCCTTACTTCTGTATGGTACATCCATGGATGGAAGGATTAGTAATTGTTGAAGAAGAAAGTCACGATGATCACGGTCATGATGAAACAAAAGAAGATCATGATGACCATGGAGACATGGAAATGAAAATGCAAACATTAACTGCAGCAGATATCGCAATTGATATCGCAGATGGTGCAAAAGCAGGTGAAAGAGTATCAATTGATGTCACAATTGGCGGTGAACACGTTAACTATGACATTGTTGCAACTCATGGTGGTGAAACAATCCTAAGTGAGAGTAATGTTCACTCACATACAGGAGAAGGTAACCACGTTACATCAGCACTCGCAGCAGATGCATCTGATGATTTGCCAATTGACGTCACTGTAACATTCCAAGGATTTGGTATACCAGGTGAAGAATTCACTGGCCCAATTGGATTAACCAGTAATGCTCAAGCAGTTCCAGAGTTTGGTACAATAGCAGCATTGATTCTTGTAGTAGCAATTGGTTCAATAATTGCAGTATCTGCAAAATCAAGACTTAGCTTTATGCCAAAAATCTAGAAAGACTTTTTTTCTCTTTTTCTTTTTATTTTCTTCGAAGCATTGCTATAATTGCTAGAATAACACCAGCAGCACCTAATGACAAACCAAATACAGCAAAGTTGTAAGCGTTTTGAATGTCAACCCCACCTGCGGTAAGACTTACGTCACCAACATTTGATTTGATGTTAGAGACATCTTTTTGTAATGATGATAATGCATTTTTCACTGCGCCAATTTCACCTGCAGAAGATGAACCACTAACTGGTGGAAATGCAATAATTGATTGACTTTCAACATCTTCAATAGGAATCACAACATCAACGGGCAAACCATTTAGTTCACCAACCAATTTTACAGACATTGAACCTGTTTTAGTTGGGAATATTTTTGCATAGTAATGACCAGGGCGAGGATCAGAATTAATATCCAATTCTTTAGTTGCACCACCTGCCATCAAAGTTGCAGTCATGCTTTTGAAAGCGCTATTCACTCCAATTCGTAATCCTTCTTTTTCACCAGATTCTGCTACCTCAATTACAATTTTGTTAGGCAAATTAACAACTGGAGGTTCATCACCCCAGCCTGCTTCAATTTCATATTGTTCAAGGTAGATAGTCGTGTGTCCATATGCTGAAGACATACCAAAGCCAGAAATTAAAAGAACACTAAGAAAGAGAAAAGATTTTTTCAACAAATATCATTTTCTTCATTACATTATTATCTTTACTAAGATAGTACAATTTTCAGAGAGCATTTCTTTAAATTATAAGTAAACAAAATTGATACAATTGAAAAAAATTTGGATTTTACCTGTGCTAGTATTCTTTTTAGGATTCCCTTTAGCTAGCGCACACCCATTTTTGTTAGATTCCGAACCAGGACAAGGTCAAAATGCACCAGCAGGAACTACACAAATAATTACAAATTATTCTGAAGCAGTTGAGATTGGTTTTTCTGAATTAAGGGTATATGATGCAAATGGAAATCAAATTGACAACAAAGATACAGCGTACAATGGTGGAGAAACATCACTAATAGTTACTACACCACCACTTGAAGATGGAGTTTATACAATTACTAGTAAAGTTCTATCAAAAATCGATGGTCATCTAGTACAAGCAGCCATAGTGTTTGGAGTTGGAGATGTAAAAATTGATTCATCATTATTAGAAAAACAAGAAAATTCAGAAACGACATTCATTCCAGAATCAATTGCAAGATTTCCGGGATTAGTTGGTCAGACAATAGTTCTAGGAGGAGTAATAGTTTCAATTACAATTTGGTCATCACAACAAACTAGATTTAGAGAAGTTTTTGCTGACATTAATGAACAATTTAAGATAAAATTCTCAAAGATTATTGGAATTGGAGTAATTGCAACTTTTGCATCAAATTTCATAATGCTAGGAGTTCAGACATGGAGATTAGAAACGTCTCCATTAGATGTTATCGGAACAACATTTGGAACAACCTGGCTAATTCGAATGATCATAACAATAATCATAATTGGACTTTGGTTCTGGATGGAAAAGAAAAATGAAATTACAATTAAAGGACAAATTCCATTATTAATTGCATCATTAATTTTGATTGCAACTACGACAATGATGGGGCACGGCGCATCAACTGAATTAGAAGCTCCGTGGATTTTAGATTATTCACATAATTTGTTATCTTCCATATGGATTGGAGGAGTAATATTTTTTGCATTTGTTGCATTACCAACTATCACAAAGACAGAGAATTCAATAAAAGAGAAAATTACACTAAGTTTGATTCCAAGATTTTCAGGGTTATTCATTATCGCAATTGGAATTTTAATCATAACAGGTCCAACTTTACTATGGTTCTTAGATGATAATGTAGCATCACTTACTGATTCTACGTATGGAAAATTGATTTTAATAAAAATCGCAATTGCTGCTGCAATGATTGGATTTGGAGGAATGTATCAAATTAAATTCCTAAAAAATATGAGCGATCTTGAAAAACTAAACATTTCAAGAAAAATTAGTAAACCACTAAAATTTGAAGCTGGATTAGGAATTGCGTTACTTGCAGTTGTTGCACTTTTGGTAAATTCTTCGCTTCCAGCAGGAGAAATTCAATCAGCAGATGCTATACAAGGAACATTTGGTTATGAATCAGTATTATTTTCTGAAAACGCAAAATTTGATGTCAAAGTATTGCCAGCAGGAATTGGATCAAATACAATTTCAGTTATAGTTACATCATATGATGACAAACCACTTGTAGATATTTCTGGGCTGAAGATTAAGGTTTCAAATCCACAGAAAAATATTTCACCTATAGAAGCTGAAGTTACAGAAAATGTACAAGATTCAGTTACGAAATATTCTGCAGATGCTACATTTGGATTTGTTGGAAACTGGCAGATTGAATTAGAAGCTCAAAGAGCAGAGAATTCAAATGAAAATGCAATATTTAGTCTTCAGATAAAACCATCACTCAATGATATAAGAACTGAAATTACTGAATATGATTTCCCAGCAGAAGAAACAGCACCATTATTCCCTGTTTATGATGGAGAAAACATTTGGATTTCTGATGCACAAAAGCCAAGGTTATGGAAATTTTCAATAGAAGATGAACAGTTTACTCCTTACACATTTGATGGACTAACAACAATCTTCATGGACATTGGTAAAGACGGAAAGATTTGGTTTACAGACACACCTAATTCAAAAATCGGAAGCTTTGATCCTAAAACAGAAAAATTTGAAACAATTCAATTACCACAATTCAACTTGGCTATCAAAAAATCACTTCCAACATCTGTAGGAGTTGACAACGAAAATGATGTTTGGGTAGCAGTAATTGATCAATCATTACTTTTAGAGTATAATCAATCCACAAAAAAATTCAAAATAGTTAATACAATTACGCCTGAAGCAGGGCCAACTGCTATTGAAATTGACGATGCAAACAACGTATGGTTTGCAGAATCTCTAGTAGGTAAATTAGGTAAAATTGATGGAGAAACAAAAGAGTTGACAGAATTTACTCCTCAAGGAGAACCAATGGCAGAGCCATTTGCGTTAATGATTGACAAAGAAGAAAATGTCTGGATTGCAGAGCACATTGGTCCTGCAATAACAAAATTCAATCCAATTTTAGAAGACTTTAAGCAAATAAAAATTTCAAATCCAGATTCATTACCATTTGGAATGGCTTTTGACAAATATGACAACATGTGGGTTGCACAACACGTCATAGATAGTTTGGTAGTATATGATCAAAGTAGTGGTCAAATAATTGAAATTGCCATACCAACTGAAGGTTCATTCACGCAATTTGTAATTGCAGATGATAATGGAGATATTTGGTTTGTAGAACAACGTGGAGGAAAACTTGGTAAAGTTTCAATCAGCGCAGTACCAAGTCAAATAGGAACAGTTCAAGAAGTAAAATCTCAAGACATAATGTATGTGGAATTAGTAGCACCAATTATTGCAGCAGGAATTATTGCTACAGCATTATTTTATGTTAAAAGTGTAAAAGATAAGAGAAGAATTGACGATTTAATTTCCACTAAGTAAAATAAGAGTAAGAATAGTTTTACAATATGAAGATCATAATTGGAATACTGTTAGTATTTTTTGTAACATTCTCAATTGGAACAGCATTTGGTCATGGAGCAGGTATTGAGGCATCACCATTAATTTTTACAAATGATAGAGAAGTAAAAGTTACAGTAGAATTACTTCCAGCAGATTTTTACAAATCAGATCAAAAAATGATTAAGATTGATGCATATGATCATACAAATCGAGAAACCATTACAAATGCTAGTTTTAAGGTTCAAATTTTTAATGACAATCAGTTATTGCTAGATGAGTGGTTTTACACACAAGATGGAAACTTGATTTTAGAAGTCGATCCTGATGTAATTGTCACTAACAGAAATACTATTGAAATTTCTGGAGAGAAGAATAGTTTTGGTTTGTGGGAGAAAACAGATACAACACCATTAATCGTAACTGGACCAATTTTTGATGAGGGCGGAATATACACCTTCAAAATTAATCTAGATGCTCAAGATGAAGTGGGAATAATTAGTGATGTAGAGTTTGAGGTTCAAGTCAGCGTAACTAATGTAAAGTATTATCAAGAAAAGGTAGGAGAAAAAGATGCAGAATTTCGAGTGAAATCCTACTATGATAAAGTTAGCAATTTTGAGTATGATTCAAAAGAAAATGTTGCAAAAATTAGTTTTCCATTTGATTTTTCTGAGACAAATATTTCACATACAAATGTAATACATACAGAAATAATGTTTGCAAAAAATACACTTGAATTTCTTTCACCAAATTATTCTGGCACTGGTAATGGCATAGAGTTATTCAAATCATCGATATTCATTGATGATTATTCTGAAGAAGATAATCGCATAGTTCACTTTGTATTACTGCCAGATCATGTAAGACATATCAAAAATCAAATGAAAAAAATGGGTGAAGAAATGCCAAATTCAATTGATTTAGTTCTCAACAAAGGAAAAGAAATAGAATTTCCATTACGAACTCTAACACTTAGTGAAGAATATCAAGTTGATTTATCATGGGATCCTAAAGTTATAGTTCCTGGAGAAAAAGTCAAGTTCATTTACACATTTAGAGATACGACAGACTTGGGTCCAATTAGAGATTCTGATTACACATTTACAATATTACAAGATGGTAAAACAATTTTTTCTGAAGACAGATTTGCAAAAATTGGCGCAGACTTTACAGACTTTACATTTACAGAAGAACAAACAGGTCTTACGATTGCCAGATTTTCAAATATTTCAGGAAGTGGGCAACAAACAGAATTTGCATTTGTAGTAGGTGGACAAACTGAAACAAAAACATCATCAGTTCCAGAGTGGGTTAAAAACAATGCTGGATGGTGGGCTGATGGTCAGATACCAGACTCTGCATTCATTGATGGAATTGAATATTTGATCAAAGACGGAATTATTGTTGTTTCAAATGCAAAACAAAGTGAATCACAAGCACAAGGAATTCCAGAATGGATAAAAAATAACGCTGAATGGTGGGCTGATGGACGAATACCAGACTCTGCATTCATTGATGGAATTGAATATTTGATCAAAGACGGAATTATAAAAATAAGTTAAAAAAATTCTGGTTATTCAAAAGCTGAAACAAAACTAGATTGTTCAACCTTTGTTTCTTTGCACTTGCATTGATTTGAGTCTTCACCGCACTCAAAGCAAACTAGGAGATTTCCTCCCTTACAGTCGTATAGTGACATTTCCATATCTTATTGCAAAGTTTGTATTTAATGATAATTGGGTATATAGATCAAGTATGACTATTGTTTTCTTATTGTAAAAGTAGGCTCAAAATTGCTGCACGTGTGAATTTTCCATATTCAGCTTGCTGGAAGTATTTTGCTTGTTTTGAAGAATCAACATCAGTTGAAATTTCATCAATTCTTGGAAGAGGATGTAACAGTATTGAATCGTCTTTCATTTTATTTACAACATCTTGACCTATCACATAACTGCCCTTTACTTTGACATATTCTTCTTCATCAGGGAATCTTTCTTTTTGAATTCTTGTTACATACAAAACATCCAAGTCCTCTATGTACTCATCTAGATTTTCAGATTCAGTATATGATAGATTTTCTTTTAGATTGTATGTAGAATCACTTCTAATTTTTAGTGATTCTGGAGATATCAGATGAACATTAACATCATAATTGCTTAGACCATACAATAAAGAGTAAACCGTTCGTCCATATTTGAGATCACCAACAATTCCAATATTTTTTCCATCAATCTTGCCTAGCTCTTTTTTTATTGTATACAAATCCTGAATCGCTTGTGTAGGATGTTCTTCAGTTCCACTACCTGCATTGATAATAGGTTTTGAAGATACCTCTGCTGCAAATTTACTGGAGCCGTCTAGAGAATGACGTAAAACAATTGCATCAGTATATCCAGACATTATTCTTACAGTGTCAGCTAGACTTTCACCCTTTTGAACAGAAGAAGATGTTGCATCAGCAATTCCAAATGAGGTACCACCAAGTAGAGCCATTGCTGATTGAAAACTAAGTCTAGTTCTAGTACTTGGTTCAAAGAATAGATAACCTAGAGTTTTCCCTCTAGCTATTTCACGTCTCTCTTCTGCCTTCATTTCGATAATTTCGTTTGTTTTAGAGTAGATTTCTTCTAGATTATCCTTTGATAAATCACGTATAGATATGATATCATTTTGGGAAAAATTCTTCATTCTTTGAATCATATATAGTGGCAGATATACAAACTATTCTATGGAACAATCTGATCTGTTAGTCAGGCGTATTAAAGACGGAACAGTAATTGATCATATTAACGAAGGAAAGGGCCTCAATGTTTTAGAAGCACTAGAAATTGATGGCAGTAGTGGAAACGTCATTACCATCGCTTTGAATATGCCTAGCGGTAAATTAAAGAAAAAAGACATGATAAAGGTAGAAGGTAGGTTTCTAGAAGGGGATGATACAAACAGGTTAGCAGTGATTGCCCCATCATCTACGGTGAATATAATCAAAGATTACAAACTTGTAGAAAAAAGAAGAGTTTCACTACCAAATCAGATTGAAGATATTTTTCGATGCTCAAACCCAGACTGCATTACAAACAGTCAAGAGCACATAGAGTCCATAATGGAAGTCATTGACAAGGATAATCTTGTTCTAAAGTGTAGATATTGTGGACGGATTTTAGATGTAAATGATCTAGTAATCCAAAAGAAAAATTAAAAAATTTTAAAAAAATTATTTTTGATTATTGTCCTAAGATAATGAACATCATGACGATACCGTAGATAGCAATTGATTCTACCATTCCGATGAAGATGAACACTTTAGATTGTAATGCTGGGTTTTCAGTAATTACTGCTAAACCTGCAGAACCGACATAACCTAAACCAATTCCTGCACCCATTGCTGCAAGACCAAATGCAAGACCTGCACCGATTAGTTTTGAACCGTCACCACTACCAGAAGAAGCGTCTTCTTCAGCAGCATGTGCAACGCCGGTTAGTCCTGTAAATGAAACTGCGATGACTGCAAGTAAGAATATTGAGAGTGGTCTCATTTTCAATTTTTGAATTTTAGTGACCATATTTAAACCAACACCCAATTTTATTAGATCTTATCCAAAGTTTTCTTTTTTGCGGATTGAAGTTTATCTTTGATCGATTTTGAAGAAGTCTCATACTCACTGTCTAAAGTTTTCTTAGAATTTTCAAGTAATCTTTTAATTTCATCTTTTGCCATTTTACTGTCTTTTCTCCATGGAAGCTTTCACTTTTTTTAACCTTGCGAATTCCTCTCTTTCTCTTTCTTCAAGGGTAGCAAGAATAAAGCGAACTCTTTGTTTGTATTGAGGAATAATCACATTTTCTAATGCATTTAGAAGTTTTTGTGTCTTTTCAAGTGCTTTTGCAAGACTAAAGATAGAGTTTTCATACTCAGCAGCCTTGCAGATTTTTGGAAGTAAATCTTTGATTAGTTTTGCACCACGATCAATTGATGCATTAGTATCTGCAAATCCATATGGAATTGATTTTGTGTCTTTTTCAGTAACGCTCAGGACAGGTATGGTTACGTCTACTACACGTTTTACATCTGATTCTACCTCCATTACAGCAGGTGTGGATTGTGCTACAGAATCGACTGTTCCTACACCTAGAGATAGATATGATTCGTTAACTGATTGGTAGATATCTTGTAAAGGTTCCCAGATTCCACCTCTGGTTTTTTGTGCTTCGGCAATCATCTCTTCAATATTTTTTAGTAAAACTTTACGTTTATCATCTAAAATTTTCTGTACCATAGTTGCAACTTGACTAGAACGTTTGTACTTGAATAGCTCAATCTTTGTTGCTGTTACGTTTTGCCCAAATGACATTAGAATTATTCCTTATAGTATTGGTCTACGTATTTGTCTTTGACTTTGGTTAATTCATTCTTTGGAAGTTTTGAGACACAATTCCATTGTAGTCCCAGAGTTTCCTCAATTGTTCTGTTTTCATCTATTGCTTGTGTCAAGAATTTCTTTTCAAATTCATCACCAAAGTTCATGTAATTAAGATCAACTGGTGTAAGTCCTGCTTTTCCTACAATTCCTGCTAGTGCCCTAACTTCTTGAGCACGAGAATATGCATCATAATTTTGATTTGAAATTTCTTGATGATCAGCACGTGTACTTCCTTCACCGATTCCGTCTTTCATGATTCTACTAAGACTCATCAAGATGTTGATTGGAGGATAAACACCTTGTCTGAACAAATCTCTTCCAAGTACCAATTGTCCTTCAGTAATGTAACCGGTAAGGTCTGGAATTGGGTGAGTAATATCATCAGATGGCATTGTTAAGATAGGTACTTGTGTAACACTTCCTTTTTTGCCTCTTAATCTTCCTGCTCTTTCATAAATTGTTGAAAGGTCAGTGTAAAGATATCCAGGATAGCCTTTTCTTCCAGGTACTTCTTCTCTTGCTGCACTGATTTCACGAAGTGCTTCAGCATAGTTTGTCATATCAGTAAGAATGACGAGTACGTGCATTCCTAAATCATATGCAAGATATTCTGCAACAGTTAATGCTACTCTAGGCGTGATAATTCTCTCAATTGCAGGATCGTCTGCAAGATTCAAAAATAGTACACTTCTTTTTAGTGCACCAGATTCTTCTAAACTTCTTTTGAAATATTCTGCTTCACTGTATTGCACACCAATTGCTGCAAATACTACAGCAAAACTATCATCTGTTCCAATGATTGCTGCTTGACGTGCAATTTGTGCTGCTAAGATGTTGTGTGACATACCAGAGCCAGAAAATATTGGAAGTTTTTGTCCTCTTACAAGAGTAAGCATTCCATCAATAACAGAAACTCCAGTTTGAATGAAATCTTTTGGATATTCTCTTTGTTCTGGATTCATTGGTGCGCCGTTAATATCTAAAAATGATTCTGCAACTGGTTCTGGTAAGCCATCTTTTGCTCTTCCTAAACCATCAAAAACTCTACCAAGTACTTGGTCCGATACAGGCATTTCCATAACTTTTCCAACAAATTTTGCATTTGTTCCAGCTACAGAAAGACCTGTTGTTCCTTCAAAGACCTGAACAACTGCTTTGCCGTTTCCAACCTCTAAGACTTTACCTAGACGTCTTTCACCTTCAGTTGTTTCAATTTCTACAAGCTCGTCAAATGCTGCATTGTCTACACCATCAACAATTACAAGTGGTCCTTTAATCTCAGCAATCTTGCTGTATTGAACTCCGCCTTGATTACTCAATTTTGAACTTTAACTCCTGTAATACTTTTGAATTGTTCTGCCATATCAGTTTCGATTTTATCTAATTTTGGCATCTCGTCGTCTTTAACATCCATTCTTGCTTTGAGTAATAGTGAGATTACATCCATAGAACGAATGTCAGCTAGTGATGCACCATCTTTGAGTGCTTGTTGACCTTTGTTGTAAAAGTCAACTTGTAATTTCATTAATTTGAATTGTTTTTCAGGGCTACAATATGTGTCAACATCATCAAATGAGTTTTGTTGTAATATTCCAATCTTAATCATTCTTGCAACTTCTAGGATTAATTTTTCTTCATCAGGAAGTGCTTCAGGTCCTAGTAGTTTTACAATTTCTTTTAGTGTATCTTCTCTCTGTAAGATTCCGTATGTTTCACTTCTAAGGCTTAGCCAGTCTTGACTAATGTTTTCAGACCACCATTTTGCGATATCTGCAAGGTAGCCAGAATAGGAGTTCATCCAGTTGATTGATGGATAATGTCTTGAATATGCTAAACTTGCATCTAAAGCCCAGAAAGTTTTGATAAATCTCATTGTATGTGTTGTAACAGGTTCTGTAAAGTCACCACCAGATGGAGATACTGCACCTACTAGAGATACAGAGCCGTCTCTTTCAGGAGAACCTTTTGCTCGAACACGTCCTGCTCTTTCATAAAATTCTGCTAATCTTGATGCTAGATATGATGGATAACCTTCTTCTGCAGGCATCTCTTCTAATCTTCCGGACATTTCACGAAGTGCTTCAGCCCATCTACTTGTAGAATCTGCAACAAGTACAACGTCATAACCCATGTCACGATAATATTCTGCAATTGTTACACCAGTGTAGATACTTGCTTCTCTTGCTGCTACAGGCATGTTACTTGTATTTGCAACAAGTACAGTTCTGTCCATGAGTGGTTTTCCTGTTCTTGGATCTTTTAATTCTGGGAACTCGACAAGTACCTCAGTCATTTCGTTACCTCTTTCACCACATCCAATGTAGACTACAACTTGAGAGTCAGCCCATTTTGCAATTTGATGTAGTGTTACAGTTTTACCAGTACCGAATGCACCTGGGATTGAACCAGTACCACCTTTTGCTAATGGGAAAAATGTGTCAATAACTCTTTGACCAGTAAGTAATGGTACAGTTGGATCGTATCTTTTGAGATATGGTCTTGGTTGTCTAACAGGCCATTTGTGATACATTTTCAATGGGAATGATTGACCATCTTTTTCAACAGTTGCAATTTCAGTTTCTAATGCATAGTCACCTTCTGCAACAATGTTTGTGATTTTTCCACCTTTGTGATCTGGTGGGACTAGAATTTTATGTTCAATTAATGATGTTTCTGGAACAGTTCCAATGATGTTTCCTGCCTCTACTTCATCACCAACTGCTACAGATGGTGAGAAATGATATTGTTTTTCCATATCAACAGGAGTGGTAGTAATACCTCTTCCAATAAATGAGCCTGATTTTGCAGCCAAATCCTTTAGCGGTCTTTGAATTCCGTCATAAATTTGACCAATAATTCCCGGTCCTAGTAATACACTAAGGGGGTTACCGGTACCAACTACAGGTTCGCCTGGTTTAAGACCAGAGGTTGATTCGTAAACTTGAATGAATGCTACGTCTCCAGTAAGACGAATAACTTCACCGATTAATTTTGATTCTCCGACAGATACAGTTTCATACATTTTTGCATCGGCCATACCATCAGCTTTGACGGCAGGTCCACTAATCCAAACAATTTTTCCTTGTGCTACCATATCAATTACCTAGGTTAAATTGAGCTGCGATGTCTTTTCTAATTAAAGGTTTCAATAATTCAATTCTTGCATCTATGGTATTATCAAAGCTCATTGATCCATCTTTGGATGTAACTTTTACTCCACCCATACAATCAATTAGATCGCTTGAGAGTTCTGCGCCAGACATACTTGATACAGCAGATTGAACTAAATCTTTGTCTTTAGAATTTGTGTAAACTATAACATCACTAGTGTTTAGTGCCGAAGTTGCTTCGGTTAGTAATTTTGTAATTAAACTAGAATATTCAGAATTTCTTTCCATATTTGCGATTTTTTCTTTTGCTTTTTCTAAGACTTTTTCAGCAGATTCTTGTACAACTAAAAGAGACTTGTTTCTGGCCTCTAGATCGGCACTTCCAACTATCTGTTTTTCAATTTTATCTGCTTCTTTTTTTCCATCAGCAATTATTTTTTCATATTCCTCTTCTAGCATAGGTAAGGAATCAGAGAGTGTTTTTTGTGCATCTGTAAGAGAATTTTTCAGACTTTGTGAAAATTCCGCAGAATTTCGGTCTAAAACCTGATCGATTGTAGATTCTAATGCGGAATTAGATGACAATGAATGCCGTTTTAAAGAATGGGATTTTAATGTTGGGGTTTTGGAAAGATATTAAACACACACGTTTCACATCTGGATATCTTGGTAGTGGCAGATCTAAAAATTGGGACAGTTATTTTGCCCAGATCCGAAACACCGGAGATCGTTTCTAGATTAACAGAATTTGAATGGTTTCATAAAATAGACTCTACATCTGAGACTGTAACTCCTGAAGTTGATGATATCTTACTAAAAGCCCAACAGACATTTCAGGAAATTGACGAAGTCATCAAAGGACTAGAAATTCCTAGAGAGGTAGGAATGCTTGAGATTTTGTTCAAGGGAACTGTATTCAAAAAACAGAATCAAGAATTAGACGAATTAGAAAAGATGGTTGATGAGATTGCAAAAAAGGCACCTGGAATAATCGACGCCCCTGCAAAATTACTCAAACAGCAAGAAGAGTACAAAAAAGAGATTTCGGATTATACGACACTAAAAGAGACTTTAGAGGTAGTAAAGAAACTCAATATCGATCTTACAGGATTTGGACTAATGAAGCAATTTTACACAAACTTGTTCATTGTTCAAACAAAAGATATTGATGAAATTAAAAAAACATTAGACGATGCTACATTCAATCAATATCCTCTAAATACAAAAGAAGAATCTGCATTGATGATTATTGCAGATGTTGCAAACTTGGAGAAAATTCTCAAAGTCATGCGCAGTTTTAATGCAAACCCATTTTCTATTCCAGAAAATGTGGAACAAGTTCCAACAAAAGCATATGCAACTGCTGAATTAAAAATAAAAGAGTTTGAAGAAAAACACAAGAAAGTAACAAAAGAAATTGCAAAAATGATAGCAAAGATTAGACAAGACATACTAACCTTACATGAAAGAGCTTCAGTTGCAAAAGATGTTTTAGAGCTATTAAGAAAACCTGGTGGAACCAAAAACTTTGCAGTAGTTCAAGGATATATTCCTAAAAAAATGGAGAAAAAATTCAAAGAGACTACAGGTAAATGGATGTCAGTTGTTGAAGATGTATCAGATCCTGAACTATCTAAAAAGAGACCTACTCTATTTGATAACAAAATTTTTGTTAGAACATTCGAGGTAATTACACAAAGTCAGGGAATTCCAAAGAAAGGAGAAGCAGATCCAACACCAATGATTGCATTGATGTGGCCAATCTTCTATGGATTGATGTTTGCAGATGTAGGTCACGGATTATTACTAATGGGATTAGGATTAGTTTTCAAACTAAAAGGACAAGGAAATCTTTCAAGATGGGGAATGCTAATTGCAATTTCCGGTGCCGCTGCTGCAATAGCGGGAGTGGGAACTGGAGAAGCGTTTGGATTCCACATAAACTACTTCGATCCATGGAAAGGATTGTTAGAAGAGGGCGGCGCATTGCACTCTGTTTCATGGCTAGTTGGCGTGATTAGTGTAGCAGAACTAAACTTTGAACAAGTAATTATGATTCTAAAAGTTTCATTATTTTTGGGAATAATTCACATCGTTTGGGCATTTATTTTACACATCAGAAAACTTGCAAAAGATGGTCACAAAACAACAATGTTTACAGAAGCAATTCCTAATGTTACACTTTACGGCGGCATTGTAGTAATCATGATGTGTGCAATTGGTTCAGGTTATGATGTAATGAACATGTATTCAAAAATACACACAGAACCAGTTCCATGGGTTACAGTTTTCCTAGGTGATTGGGCTCAAGTTTGGATTATTACTAGAATTGCAGGAATTATTGTAATTGCATCAATTGTAGTAATGATGATTGGAGGACTAAAACATATCAAGGCACATCCAGAAGAAGGTGGAAGTCCCGCAAATGTCTTCATGGAAGTTTTACTTGGAAAAAGTGTAGAATGTCTTGCACATACAATTAGTTATGCTAGACTTGGAATTATGTTGCTTGTGCATGCGGCGCTATTATTGACAGTTAACAATTCTTATGCATCACTAGGCGGTATGGAATCACCAGGTGCACTAGCACTACTCATTGGTGGAAACATCGGAATTATGATGATTGAAGGATTAATCGTATACATCCAGTCACTAAGACTTCACTTGTACGAATTTTTCACAAAATGGTATGATGGTGGAGCACAACCATTCAAACAAGTTGTTCCAGAAATGTTCTACAATCAATTCAAGTGGAACAAAAAATAACCAGTATATTATAGATATTGAATAAATTACGAAGAAACCAAATCATAGTAGGAATTGTTAGCATTGTGATAATAGTTGGAGTTCTTGTAAACATGGAGATTGACGAACAAAACAGACTTGATAAAATTGGAGAATGTAGGGCAATCATTAGTGAGCATTTGGATAATCCTTGTGTTGACAATGATCAATGTGAGAAAAGACAAGAAGCTGAAGAACAAAAATGCTTCAATGAATTTGATGAACTGACACATAATGAAAAGAAGTATGATAACATGAAGATCGTGGCACGTTCTCCATGACCTTGAATTTTGCAGAATAATACAGGATGTTAATCTGAAATAAGTCTAAATCAACACTATTCATTTGTAAAATAATTTATTTTTTTTAAATCCTTTGTTTGCGTTCTTTGAGTTTGTCTCCTAATTCCTTTATCTCATTACGTAATTCTTCATAATTTTCTCCTAAGATGTCAATCTTGGATGGTTCTATCATCAGTACTTTTTGGAGTTCATTCATTTCTTTTTGTTTCTTGACGATTAATTCATCTATTTTTACTATCTCTTGTTTTGTCTTTTCAATATCATTTTCAGACATATCTAGTCTTGAATAGATTAATTAAAAATCGTATGCTATTTTTCTATAGGAAGATTCAAGTCATTTCCCCATTCGCCCCAAGAGCCCAAATACACTTTGATGTTTTTGAATCCAATCTTTTTCAAAGAGAGATAGCTGTTTGCAGCACGATATGCACCCTGACAATATGTAACAATTTCAGTCTCCTTATCTATTTGATATAGAGACTCTAATTCTTCATCAGACTTTAGTTTTCCAGAATCATCAAGATTGTTATTCCAATCTATGTTTTTTGCAGTAGGAATGTGGCCACCACGTGCTGCTCTAGGAGTAGTTCCATCAAATTCTTCAGGTGAACGAGCATCAATTATTGTAACTTTGCCAATATTTTCATTTAATTCCTCAAATCCAATTATGATTGAAGGGTCAATTGTCGTGGTAAGTCTAGAAGGTTTGTAAATAGTAGATTCAGTTTCAGTCGGTTGATTTTCCCCAGTCCAGTTTGATAAACCACCATCTAACATTTGAACATCTGGATGTGAGAAATATAGACACATCCATACTCCTCTAGCTGCAAGCATTCCAGTGGTATTATCATAGAAAATTATTTTTTTATTTTCATCGACTCCAGCATATGATAGAATTTTTCTCATATGTTCTCCAAAACTTATCAATCCTTTTTCAGATGTATCAGCCCAATGAAATGAAAATAGATCCAAACTTACAGCACCGGGAATGTGTGATTTAGAATAATCCTTGTAAGAGCGGGCATCTATTATGAGAACAGAATCATCTTTGTAGATTTTTGCCAAATCCATAGTTGAGATAAACATAAACTAACTTTTCGCAAGTGGAATAAAAATTAGTTTAGCATCCGCTGCTTGGAAAATCTAAAAAAAGAAAAAAAGAAAATTGGTTTTTTTCTATTCGTTTACGTATGCTCTTTCACCGTTCTGTGAGAGGTCGAGTCCGATTTCCTCCTCTTTTGGAGTGACTCTGATTCCTCCAGGCCATACTGCATCCATAACCTTGAAGATTACAATGGAGACACCAAATGCATATGCAATTGACATTCCTGCAGCAACTATTGAAATTGCTTGTTGTTCGTAACCTTCTGGTGTGCCGGTCCATGCGCCAATACCATCGCCTGTGTCCCAGATGTGTGGACTAGCTAGTGTACCTGTTAAGATAGCACCTGTTAAACCACCCATACCGTGAACTCCCCAAACATCGAGGGCATCGTCCCACTTTCGAGCGTTCTTGAATGCAACACATCCATAACAAACTGTACCTGCAGCAATACCGATAATTATTGCAGCCATTGGTCCAACCCAACCAGATGCTGGTGTGATTGCGACTAAGCCTGCGACGGCTCCTGTTGCGGCACCTACTATGCTAGGTTTGCCGGTGTGTGCCCATGACATCAACACCCACGTTACTGTCGCCATACCGGTGGCAGTGTTTGTGACTGTCCATGCGCTTACAGTGATTCCATCTACCATTACTTCACTTCCAGCGTTAAAGCCGAACCATCCGAACCATAGAATAGATGCACCTAGAACTACCATTGGTACATTGTGTGGTTCCATTGGAACTTTGCCGTAACCTAATCTTCTTCCGAGGATTAAGGCTCCTGCAAGTGCTGTAAATCCTGATGAAATGTGAACCACAGTTCCGCCAGCGAAGTCAAGTGCATATGATGGTGATAAGTCAGGGTTGAAGTCTAAGCTTCCTCCGCCGATGTAACCACCGCCCCATACCCAATGACAAATTGGGTCATAGACGAATGTTCCCCATAAGAGAACAAAGACTACAATTGCACTGAATTTCATACGGTCAACTAAACCACCAACAATGAGTGCTGGTGTGATGATTGCGAAGGTTGCTTGGAACATAGCAAATAGTTGGTGAGGCACTGTGCCTGGCCATGTATCACTACATACATCTCCCTCCTTCATCGTTTGCATTTGGTAATAGTGTGCCCAAGTATCTTCACATGGACTTGGAGCACCTAACGGTGCCCAGTGTGAAACTTGGTTGAAGCCAACATAATCAAGGTTGCCCATGAACATGTTTGCATCGTTGTCTATTCCGCCGAATGCAAGTGAATAACCCCACAATACCCATTGTACACTCATGAGACCCATGATTACAAAGACCATGCCAATTGTATTGACTGCGTTCTTTGATCGTGCTAATCCTCCGTAGAAGAATGCTACACCTGGAGTCATGAAAAGTACTAGAGAGCTTGCGGTTAGCATCCAAGCCATGTCACCTGTATCTACATAACAGTACATGTCTGGGACGCCGTCATCATCAGTGTCATACCAACATTCGTTTGGGTTACCGGTATAGATACCAGCACCTCCATCGGGATCACCGACTACATAGCCGTCCATACCATCAGAGGTTTGTTGGGCATATGCTGTTGATAGAGCACCTGTTGCCGTCATAGCGACTGCGGCCATAAGTATTAGAGCATACTTATGGTTTCGAGATTTCATTGATCAAATCCGCTGGATGAATGTATATAACAATTAAGATGTAAAATCTGTACCTAATGTAAATTATTATATTCTAGCATATTGTGATAGTAACATAAAATGAGTAAATTATGTTACTTAATGAGGCAAAAAGGGGTATGAAATCAGAAAAATCACGATTAGCAATTTTTGATACATTCAAAACCAAAACTCAACAGATTACTGGAGAAGCATCAAGACAAAGAGCAATCATACATCACTTGTCAAACTCGACGAATTCCGCATCAAAGACAAGAACTGCCATATCACAAAGCATTGCAGAGAAAAATAAGATTTTGTGGAAGAATATCTATTCAGGAATATTCAGAGATTTGGATGAAATTTTAATTCCATTAGGAATAGTTGAAGAAGAAGGTAGACTTCCTCTGAAAAGAGGACCTAAAGCATTGCAACAAAACGGAATGCCATTTTACCATCTAACAAAAAAGGGAATGATTGTCTCATTAGCGATTGACAGCATGTCAGAAAAGAAGAAGATTCTCAAAGGAATAGTAAATCAGGCAGATGAACATGAAAAACAAGCATTTGAGATTATGCAGAAATTAGTTAAGATTGCACCTCATTTTGGATTTTCAATTTTTGAAAGATATGTCAAGGCATATTGTGAAAACAAGATTGACGATCTGCTTCCATTTACAGTAGAAAATGTGAGTAAATCAGCAGATAATTCAGCCCAACTCCAAATGGAGCTATTAGAAGGATTTTCTAAGCTTTCAAAGTCAGATCGGGATCAGACTATTGATTTTCTGAAGAAGATTGACTGAGTTAACAAACATTTAAAATCAGTTCGGCGTGAGAAAAGCTAAATGGGCTCTGGAGGTTCTCAGAAAATTTTCGTTACTGTAAAATCTTATAGTAAGAGGGGTCAATTACTAAAAAGACCAGATCTCCAAACTTTAGCCGAATCTCGCGATTTAGACGAATTAGTTACCAGAATCAAAAATACAAAATATATCGATGCTGTTAACTCTGTGTCAAAACCATATACAGCCGAAAAGTTGGAAATGGCACTCAAGACATATCTTGCAAATCAACAATACAAGATTGCAAAGGCTTCTGGAAACGCAAAAATTCTAGATGCATTTTTCCAGAAATTTATTATTTCAAATCTAAAACTAATCCTAAAAGGAAAAATTCTTGAAAAATCTCAAGATGAAATTTCAACTTACTTTAACATGGAAGCTGAAGAATTGACAAAACAAAGAGATACTGTTGTGAAAGCACTAGTCTCAAAAGATTTGGAAGAGGCAGTATCATCATTAGCCTCATCACCATTTAATTCAGAAATTCAAAAAGCAGTTGAACTATACAATGAAACTAAAAACATTCAGGCATTTGATATCTACTTTGATAAGATGTATTATCAAAATGTATCAAAATCACTACGCAGTGAAAATGATCAGGACATATCTCATGTGTTTGGAATGGAAATTGACTTTTTCAATATCATGACCGTTGTTAGAGGAAAATTCTGGGGACTGGATGATGAAAGAATTCAGGATTTGAGCTGTGCTGCAACTCTAAACATTCCAAATCAAGTAATGGATAGAATGAGAGCAGCTGAAAGTGTCAAAGATGCATTAGATGAATTAGCATCAACAAAATACAAAGACTTGGTACCAGAAACAGAAGATGATGTTGAAGCAATTGCCGAATTTGAACATGCATTTGAGATGGGATATTACAAAGCAATTAACGGAGCATTTTCAAAGATGTTTAACTTTGCAACAGTTATAGGAATTTCAAAATTAATTGGATATGAGGTCAGAAACATTGGCTCAATTGCATTTGGCGTTGAACAAAAAATTCCAGTTGAAACTACAATGTCAAAATTAATCATTAAAGAAGCTGAATAGAAATGAATCTAAGAGTAATTCCAAATAACAAACTGTATTATGTAATCAAGGAACGAGCTCAACCAGAAATCAAACGAGTAATGAGCCCATACAAGGACAAGAAAATTGATTTTCTTGCATTAGGATTTTGGGTGAGTTCAATTGTGGCTGCAATTTTGGCAGTTCCTGCAATAGGAGTTTTTGTGTATTTTTACGCAGTTTTTGACAATATTCTGGTTGGCGGTGTGCTTGCATTTGTTGTTCATTTTGTGCTGTTAATGAAATCAGATAAGATTTCGAATTTTCTGACAAATCTGATAGATGATAAAGAGAAAAAAGCAGACACACATGGATTCATGTCAAGTGACTTTTTCACATTTGAGACAGATGAGGAAAACGTGATGGTGTTGAGTATTAACGAAGATGGAAAGGAGAAAAAAGATGTTCATAGCTACATGCTTGAGCATCAAGTATTCCATGTAGCTTTGGACAAATATTCAAAAAGTACTCCGAAACTAACCTATTAGCTACGATTTCATACTATCCAAGAAGTCTTTTCCTGCACCAAAGAAGTTAATGGTTTTTCCAGCCTTCCTGTTTGTGTAACATCTTTCAAAATATTGACAATCTGTACATTCAACAGATGTCTCTAGGATTGGAGTCTTTTTCTCTTTTAGTAAATCGTTTAGGACACGAACTCTTCTGATAGTTTCTTCGAACATTTTCTTATGTTTTGTAACTGAAAATGATATCTCATCACCTTTGCCGTTTATGTAAATTATAACTCCATCAACCTTATCGTATGCGTACATACATGCGTTAATGTACAACAAATCTTTTGCATTTGGACTCTCTGGAAAGTCTCCTGTTGATCTGAAAACCATCACTAAATCATCTACAATTAGGTCTGCTTGGGCTTGTAGGCTAATGTCTTCTAAGGAGAAATCCTTAGGCTGTGCTCCATAATCTAACTGTCTGAACATGCCTCCTATTAGATCTGAAAAACTTGTTCTATCTTTTTCAATTTCGTCTGTTCTATCATAAAATGCTCTTCTGAGACATCCTGTCACTTCACTGGCATGAATTTTTGTTATATCGTCTTTTTTGAATCTGTATTCCAGTTCCCTTCCGACTGATTCAACTGAATTTTGAATAACCGACCTATAGTCGCGATCTCCCATCATTGTAGATCATTTGCAAATCATCAGTGTTTTAAAGGTGTCCATAATGACGCGCACAAATTCGAGCTGGAAGATCTATAAAAATAAGAAAAAGAAAAGAAAATTCTTTTTTGGTTTTAGTTTATTCGCCTGGTTCTTCTGGGTGGCCTTTGCCTCTAAGTGCAAATGTAACTACTGCTAGTGCGATTGCTACGCCAATTGCTGAACCGAATGCGGCCATATCTGCTTCTGCCATGGTAAAAATCGACTAGAAATAGAATATAACATGTTGTATCATAATTTTGAAAAATTATGATACTATTACCTAGTAAATTCGAAGGTGATCTCGTTTTCTCCGCCTGCAGTCATCGAACTGAGGTTGTAGTATGCCTCACCTGAAACACGCCACTGCGGGGTATCATTCTCTAGTGCTTTCCAAAGCTCAGGGATATTGCCATCATTTTTGATGGTAAAATCATCTTTGATAATTGATGGTCTGTCACTTAGAATTGTAAAGTAATTGGAAGCAGAAACTAATCCACCAGGAGCGGCTCTGTCACCAATTGATTTTGTACCAATCTTCATTCCATCCTCATACACATTATAACGAATCATTTCTAAAATTACAGATTTGTAATTTGGATTTGTGACCTTGAATGCTATTTCTACATATGCAGTTCTCTCATCAACATCTTTGATTATAATCTCATCCAGATCAATTACTAATGGCTCAATTACAGTGCCACTTGAACTACCCAAACGTGCCTCACCAGAGGTATCATCAATGACGGAGGTTCCAGAATATGCGATTATCAGGATTACTACGGCAAAAGCGCCAACAACTCCGATTACAGGTATTCTGGGATTCAATAAAAATTTCTTATTTTTTCTTCATAAAAAGGAATCTAAAATATAGCACTAGTGCTGAAGGAAATTATGCAGTATTTTCAAGCGGTTCAGGAAGGCAAAAAACGGGCAAATGAAGCCCAGATGAAACTGTTCGATATTGCAGGATTTGCCATGCTAACTCTAACTACAAAGAAGAAAGATGGAAAATTCATTCCTATAGGAGCGGAGAACTATTGTGCCGCAATACATCGACCTGAAGGCTATCTGGTAATTCTAGTTGATGCAGAGGGATATACAAAAGCACAAACAAAGGATTTGGAAAAAGAAGAGGCAGGACAAATTTATTCCAAAGTTGCAGAATCGGGAATTGAAGAATTTTCAGGAAACCAGATTACTATTTGGACCGAGACATTTGATACAATTCAATCAGAATTCAAATAAAAAATTAGACGGTAACTTCTTTGAATTCATTCAGATGTTTGATATCAATAAAATCAATATCACATTTTGCCTGCTCTTTGTATGAGGCATCTAATTCAATTAATTGAGATAAAACTTGCAATCCTTCCTTGAGTTTTCCTGATTTGATTAAAGATGATGCCATATTGTACATCCCAGTTTTACTGTCAGGTTTTATCTTCAAAACTATATCAAAACATTCTATGGCTGGAACATACTGCTCAATTTTGTGAAAACATAATCCTTTGTTCAGTAATGACAAGATGTCTTCTTTTTCTTGTGAGAGAACACCATCATAACAAATGATGGCATCTTCATATTTTCCAAATTTTCCAAATATGTTACCTTTTTTGAATAACGCCTGAAGATTAGTTGGATCTTGTTCAAGAACCTTTTCATAAAATGCTAGTGCGTCTTTTGGATTACCCAAATTTAGTGCAGTTTGTCCACTTTTTAGTAATGATTCTATTTCAGACATGAATTATGCGATTATTTTTTTCCTAAGATGATTTCAGTTCCAGCTGCCCCACCCTTGATTGCCTTTTCAAGAGTTTTGATATCAGATTTTATCACTCTGGTTCTAATTTTTGAGCGTTCTATAATTTTGAGTGCAACTATATCCATCAGATCATAACCGCCGGCTACGGAATCTTCATGAATTAGAAGTTTTTTGAGGCTTTTCATCTCGATTGTTTTGAAGAGTTTTGCTTTTTTGTTTTTGTTAGGATCAGAGTCGTAAATTCCAGATACATCTGTTGCATTAAGGAACTGTTCAGCATTTACTTTTTCAGCAATTAATGCAGCAGTTCCATTTGTTGATTGACCTGGATGTAATCCACCAGCAATTACAATTAATCCGCTATCTACTGCATGTTTTGCTTCTCGCAAAGTGGTTGGAGGATGTGGGTATGCCTTGTCTTTTAGTGCATAAATGAGTAATTTTGCATTTAATCTCGATATCTCAATTCCAAGCTCATCCAAAGTGGATTCATCAGCACCAGATGAGCGTGCATGTGTAATGTAGTGTCTTGCAATTTTTCCGCCGCCAGCAACTATGATTGGCTGGTATGTCTTGCTAATTTTTACAAGAAATCTAGCATAATCTTTGAGGAGTTTTACATTCTCCATTGCGAAGACTTTGCCTGAAAATTTGATTACAATTTTTTTCTTCATTTTTACAGTTCACCAAGAATTGATTTTGCAGCAATTTCAACTTTGTTTCTATTCTTTTGTTGAGTATATGCTCTAAGAATATTCATTTTTCCAGACATTGTAGATACAAGAGGGATTTTAGATATCGGGATTATCTGCGGAGTGATTTTGCCTCCCTCTTTTTTGATTAGGATTATCGAGCTTGATTCTTTTTTGGATGGAGCAAGAGGCATCGAATGAGTAGTGGTGGTATCTATGAAAATTTGATTTTCTGCTAGTTTTGATTTTTTAGCAATATCTGCTCGAAATTGTTTTAGTGTATTTTTTCCAAATGTCTTTTTGCCAGAAATTGTTTTTTCAAATACACATTTGAAGAGTTTTCTATCTTGATAGTCATTGGCAATTTTTTTGGCTGCCTTTAATTCAGAATTAGTTTCTGGAAGAGATGTTAATTTTTCTAAAATGGTATCATCTGTTTGTTTGACATATTCTTGAGCATTCATTGAACTCAATCCGAGATGATCATCGGCCAAACTCATTGCCTCTAACAACATTACCTCTCCTGCACGCACAGTTTTGTGGAAATATACGGCCTTGAACATCTGAAAACGAGAAATCATCATTGTTTCAAAGTTTACCAAAGCAGAACTTTGGAGTGCTAACTTGTTTTTGTAAACCTCAAAGGAGTTTGTTATTCGATTATGATCAATTTTTGCATGCTCAGCACCTGTGAAATAACCATCTCTTAGCAGATAATCCATCATATCAGCAGAAAGCGCACCAGAGATGATTTCATTTTCAAACTGTTTACTTCCCTCTCCAACTGCAAGACGATTAATTTTTTTCTTATCAGTAGTTTTAGAGATGATATCACCAATTTCAGATTTTAAGATAATTTCTTTTCCAATCTGTTCATGTGTTATTCGCTTTTTTTTCTGTAACACTTCTTCAAATAGATGTGAAAATGGTCCATGACCAATGTCATGCAGTAATGCTGCTAATCTAATATCATCAATATCTGTTCCAGGCATTTGTTTTTTTGATGCAAGTGAAGTTCCTGCCATTCCTGCAATATGCATCACACCAAGTGAGTGTTCAAATCTTGTATGTTGTGCGCCAGGATATGTCAAGTGCGCACCAGACAATTGTTTGATTCGTCTCAATCTTTGAAAGACAGATGTATCAATAATTTTTTGTTCAGTACTGTTCAGTCGAATAAAATCATGAATTGGATCTGTAATTTCTAGAAATTGGTTTTTCATAGCCTCATCTTTTTTGTTACAACCTTCATTACGTCACTATGAACATCATTTTTTGATTGAGAGGCATTGACAATTTTCCACCCCTTCTTTTTTGCCAATTTTCGATATCCTTGAGAAATTTTGTTTGAAAATTCCTTATTTTTCTCAAATTTATCACGATTTTGTTTTTTTCTTGCAAATGATTCCTTTTGAGGCACATCTAAAACAATGACAAGGTCTGATTTTGGTAATCCTTCATCTAACTTCTCTAGCCAGTCTAGTTTGAGGCCGTTTGTTATTCCATATACCAAATTAGATTCTCTATATCGATTCATTATAACAACAGAATTTTTCTCATGAGCTTTTATGACATCATTAGCTCGTTCCCATCTGTTTGCAGCTAAAAGACAATGGATTACCTGTGCAGGATACTTTCTCTTTCCATGTAGATATCTATCAATTTCTTTTCCAATAGGAGTTGTATAATCAGGAAATGAGAATAATTTTACCTTTAATTTTGCAGAGCGGAGTTTTCGTTGCAGCATAGCAGACTGGGTCTTTTTTCCAGCCTGGTCACCACCTTCAAATGTTATAATCAATGTATAGACGAATGTTTCTTGGAATTAAAATCTTGGGCAGGATTAAGAATAATTTTTTCTGCCTACTTTGAGTTTATCAAGACGTGTAGTTTCTTCATCGTTTACAGTATCCTCAACTTCATCTTTGATTTCTTTTGATTTCTTTGATTTAGAAGATGCCATTTTGCTCATTACACAATTACCACTATTACAATATTAACACTAGCGATCGTTCTCTATACAGATAACATAGGATTATTTCTTCCTAAATAGAGCAGAAATTCCAATTATAACGCCAGATGCGATCATTCCTAGCACTCCAACGGTTTCATTCGATTGGAACATAAATGCAGAACCAAGAAAGACCGCTGCTGCAAAAATACTTCCAGCCAACATTGCATTGTTCTTTTTGCCAGATTGTTGCTGCATTAGTTTTGTGTCTTCCATGAATTTTTTTATCTCAGGTGCAATCGTTAATGTATCTTCAATTGTTTTTGCAAAACGTGAAAATGATCTTTTAATTTCTTCAACGTATGCATCTTTGATTAAAGACTCTTCTTCTAAAATTTGTCCTAACACCTTGATGAACTTGAAATCAACTTTGTGTGTATGGTATATGCCTTCAATAATTGTAGACATTCTCAAGTATAGAGCTAAATGTTTTGGTAACTTGAATGGAAATTTTGACATTGTTTTGTTTGCCATGTTCATTAACTGCTCAACTTCCATCTCATCAGGTTTCTTTCCATACATTGACTTGATTGATAACTCGATTCCCTTTTCAATTACCTGGCGATTAAAGTCAGGTGCTAACATTCCTAGCTCATCCATTGCTGTGACTGTTCTTGGTGGATTTTTCTCTATCAATCCTAGGTATAATCTGACTAGCTTTACTCGAGTTTCATCATTGATACGACCAATCATTCCAAAGTCATACAAAATGAGCGTACCATCGTCTTTTACAGAGATGTTTCCTGGATGTGGGTCAGCATGGAAGATGGAATGCTTGAGAAGCATTGTAAAGAAAACCTTGTGAACATCAATTACCAGTTGTTGTCTGTCTATTCCCTTTTCATCTAAAGACTGGATGTCTGTTACCTTTATTCCTGGAATATACTCCATTGTTAGGATATTTTTTGTGGAATAATCATCATGGACTTCTGGAATGACTACATTGTTGTATGGTGCCATGTTTTTCTTTATGGTTTTGAGGTTGTCGGACTCTTTTGTATAGTCCAATTCTTCGTGCATTGACTCTACAAACTGTTTCATTATTGGAATTATTGAGAATCTCAAGTTTGGATCTACAAACTTCATTGCAAATGGAATAATTTTCATTAGAACCTTGAGATCTTTTTCAACAACCTTTTCAATTCCTGGTCTCTTTACCTTGACTATAATCTGCTGACCGTTTCTAGTTCCTCTGTAAACCTGACCTAGAGAGGCTCCAGATAGTGCAGTAGTTTCTAGAGAATCAAATTTTTCATCAATCTTTCCAATGTCTTGTTCTATAACTGGTCTGACCTTTTCAAATGATTCAGCAGGAACATCATCTTGTAGTTTTGATAATTCTTTCATGTATGGTTCAGGTAAAATGTCAGCTCTTGATGATAGCCACTGTCCAAACTTTATGTAAACAGGACCTAATGAGATGCAGGTGTTTAGAATACGTCTAGCATGACGCTTGAATCGTTCTTCATCTACATCTTTTTTGTCATCAGATATCCATAAGACGCGATCTTTTCTTAATGCCATGATTGATGGCAATAATTTGATGAAAACGTAGATTGTTCTTCCTAAAACCATTGTAAATTACTCCTTTAGTTCCTGTTGTTTTTTGATTGCTGCCTGTAGCTCTAGATTCAATTTTTTTAGCTGGATTTTGTTTTCTCTTATCTCAGATGCGATAAAATTAATTGTTTTTTGAATTGTCTCTTTTTCGTCCATTGTATCAATCCATTTTTTCCTTTATTTTTTTAGATATTTTGTAAGATGCATATCCTGCAGCCAAAGATGCTGCCAGTCCGCCAATTACTGCTTGCTGTTTTCTATATGGTGAGTTTTTTTTAATTTTGTAAATGTAAGAACCAATTGCTGCGCCAGAAATGGCTGCACCTGCTAAACCGATTAACACTTCTTGTGCGTCATGGATTAGATGCCCCATTGGGTCTGTTCTTGGGTCTACCTTGTCGGTATGAACTGTAAATTTGTCTGCGTATTCTCGAATGTGTAAATTTCCTTTTCTGTATTGTTTTAGAGCGCCTTTTTTATCGCCAAGTTTTGTCTCTTCTGCACCCATCAGTACGACTCGTTTTAAATCTAAAGGAATCTCAATTTCTTGTACCATAGTGATCGATCCTAGACTGCCATTACTATAAGAATTCTATGTAACGTAGAAATGCAATTAGTTCCGTTTTGATAGTAAAACTATCATTTCAGGCACAAAAAATTGCCCGAAATGATAGTAAATTTTTACTGCTGCAATACAGTATTCCTTAACATAAAATTACTATTGTTACTATATGGATACTGCTTAAATTCTACAATGCCGTAATTTGTTGTCATCAAAAATGGGAAACGAAAAAGAACTGTTCAATGGAAATAGAATCAGCCTCTATGACTACAAAGACGAAAAGGGAAACGATGCTGTCATCTTAGAGTATGGTACGACAAAGCTATACATCTGGGATGAAGACTTTGACGAGCTAATCCATGGCATAAACTTCGTAAGAAGTAAAGCAAGTATGCCACGTGGAGACTTTTACAAGTGACATCGCCATATTTGGAACCAAAACTTGCTCAAAAAGAATATCTGGAACAACGATACAAAATTCGAGCATGGATTAATGGTGGTCTTGACAAGTGGACATTAGCACTGGAACAAAAAACTGACGGATTTGAGATAATCAGCAATCTCGTCAGATACTGTCACATCTACTTGAAAAGTTGTACAGACCTTCCAGAAACGACACACTTGATGCCGTTAGTCGAAGGATTTGTCGAAAAAATGGAGAAAAAGTATCCACTTGGAACTCCCGGACGAGTCAGACTGGTAGCGCAAATGATGTTTGCAACATACTATCTGCTAGATCCGGAGTTACACAAGGTTACAGAGGCTGGTAAAAATATCAGGTGTGAATCCTGAATTCAATCCTTTTTTTATTTTTGTATATTTTCTTTGGTAAATTCGTATTTTTCCATTATTGAAATCTCTTTTTCAAATCCTAAACGTTTTACTTCTTGATTCACAATTTTTTCGTGTTCATCATATTCCTTTGAAGGGGGATAATATCCAGATTTCAAATATTTCTTGAGTATTAGTCCAATGTCTTCAACTGTAGTTACTTCATCATTATGTTCTTCTAACACATTGTATTTTGTAGAATATTCAACTAATTCATGGATTATCACTCCTTTGATGTAATCATCATTTCTGCAATGAATCCGGTGATCAATTACAATATCGATATCAAATTTGAGACTGGTTTCATCCTTAGAGTCAAGATAAAAATCTAGAAAACAGACTCCATCAGGATATTCTCTCATAGTACTAACAATATCAAAAAGATTATCAGGATTATTTCCAATTATTGGAGCCAAATTTTTCCATTCTTTTTCTGCATTTTCAATGTCTTGCAAATATTTGGTTTTTTTAAGATGAATAGGACCAGATTTGCGTCTTTTCGCTATGTTTTCTAATGTAGAAAAATAGATGGTTCCTGGAGATTTAAACGCGTTTTCATTAGGAAGTCTTTGTACAATATCATCAAGAGTTTTTAGCAAAAAATTACTCATTTTATTAGCAAGTTCACCTTCAAATTTTATCTCAACATTATTGAAAAAATTTTCAAGACTTAATCTATCTTGATTAGAGTTGTTTGAACAAAATGGACATGACTTTAATTGTCTTCCATATTTTTTTCCACAATGTGTACATTTTTGTGCCATTTTTAATCAGATAGTCCTACCTGCAACAAAGACCCAAACAATTTCTGCACCATTATTTTTTAAAAGTTCAGCACATTTGCCTGCTGTATTTCCAGACGTAAGATTATCATCAACTAGGAGAATTTTCTTCCCGGTTAGATTAGTTTCTTCATCTACTGCAAAGAGATCATTAACTGCCTCAGAGATTTCTTCTTCTGTGGTTAATTTTTGAATTTTAATCTTTTTTGTTTTTTTGATACAATCAAGTAATTTAGTTTCATGTCCTTCATTTTGGAGAATTCTATGAATCTCATTAGCAAATGCATATGCATTTACATTTTGTAAATTATCTTTTGAAAAACTAGGTACAGGAATTATAAAATCTGCTTCCAATAACGAATTATGGTTATTTTTGATAATATCTATAGCCACCATAGCCAAAGGTTCTGCAAATTCAATTCTATCTTTTAGATTTTGGATATGAGTTGTAAGTTGATCATTTTTTGGCTTTTTATCAAGTACATGTCTATTGTAATAATACCCAATTTGAAAAACTCCATCTGTAAACTTTAATCTTTCATGATTGTTTTTTCTGTGACAGATTTTATCAAGATTTGATCTTTTATCTAAACCACATATTTCACAAATATTCAGATTTACAGTGATATTATAGATCCCAGATGACAAAAAATCTTTGAATCTTTTGTCATATTGAAATAATTCATAATGATCTCCTTGGGATTTTATTTTCCATTCATTTTCAGATAAATTATTCATTTTAACTTAGAATTAAGAAACAAATTGTTTTGCAAGGTTTCTTGTTAATAATGAATTTGGAATTACCCATGTTTTTGGGAATTCTCTTTGCCATGTTGGATGACAATTTGGATCACTATGAAAAACACATTTTGCACATCCATCCTCACAGTCATTACTACAATTTACCAATTGAGTTTTTGATCTGAAAATCCATGTTTTTAGATTATCATCTAATGTAAGAAAATCTGCACCGCCTGCAGAAACATTCTTGTTTTCATAAATTAAGACTGCACCTAATTCGGTCAAAACTGTACCAGTAAAAGTTTCATTTTCTAATCCAGTGACAAGAGCAGCATTTTTTGTTAGAGAATGCTCAAACGTATGTAAGATTTTGAATAATACAGAAAAATCTGAATCCTTATCTAATTTATCATCATCATCTTTTAGTTTAGAACAAAGCCATGAATACATTTCATTAATTTCTGATTCTGATGCAGTTTCTATATCTCCCAAAAATTTTTCTATTTGTGCCTTATCGGTGCCAGAAAGTTCTTGTTTAATTAAAAATTGTAAAACAATTGAAGTTAATTTCTTTTTATCAAATCTTACTAAAATTCCTTTTCCCACAGTTTGATTAAGATAAACAGAATACTCATTTTGATTTTCTGAACGATTAAATTTTCTAAATAAATTAGGAACTGATGTTGCATCATAAGTTGTTGTTCCAAATATTACATCATTATTTTGAACTTGATCAATTTTTTCTATATTTGTTATTCCAAAAGAATTGATCAATATCTGTAATTCCTCATCAATTGAGGAGTCTTTTATTGACCATGAGGAATCTGAAGATTCAGGTATTTCATTTTTAGATTCGCCAAATAAAATGAAATTTTTTCTTGCAGCAATTAATTGAGAGCGATTTGAAGGTATAAGATCCATTTTCGTTGCGGTTCCAGTTCTTGCCTTACATACCTGACAAAATCCCATAACAGGGTCCTCATGATTACCAGATTCACAGATCCATTTCCATTTACTACCTTGACTATTCATTTTCAATTTTATAGGACCATGATGGTTTCTACAAGAAAATGTTGGATCAGTAAAATTTTCCATCGGTGAAACGTCTTTAACATTTCCACATTTGTTACAAGAAAAATATCTTGGAATTTGTTCCAGTTCATTTTGTTTACAAATTGGACATTTCCAATCTGTCTTTTTATCTGGATTTAGTATTTCATAATGACCGCATCTTTTGCAGTTCAAACCTTTTGGAAAGCACTCTAGATGTGCAACTTCAGGTTTCATTATTCGAATTTGTTCTTTTTTGATTAATGGTTTAGCTGAACTTTGAGAATATGTGGCCATTAGTGCCTGAATCTTAGTTTGTTTAGTAGGATCAGAGTCAGGAGCAGTATCAAATGTAGTTTCAATTGAGTACAACAATTCACCAATTAAACTTCTCAAAGTTTCATCAACAAATACATCGCGACCTTCGATAGATTCAGTTTTCCAAGCAGATGAATTTTCATATGAATAATTAACTTGATCAGGGAGATACTTCTGGAGAATTTCTCTTTTACCTAATTCACGAAACTCAGTCATCTTGTTTACCTCTAAAACTTCGAAGTGAATTTAAAATACTATATTGTATTTTTGGTTTTACTTTTACTCTATCATCAGATTCATGTAAAGTCGAAGTAAGCATTTTTTCATCATGAAAACGTTTTGATGTAAAGTCACTTGGAGATGATGCTTGTTTAACTTTCATATATGCTTGAACTTGTAATTGATTTAGAATTTCTTTCCAGCCTTCATCTTTAACCCAATCTTTTTTGTAGATTTTTGTTAGATCTTTTTCAAATTCTCCAGATTCAATCATTTTATCAAATGCTTCAAAAGCTTTTGAAGAATTCATTACAGTTGAATCATTTACTTGTTGACTCAAAATTGTAGCTAATGTTACATTTGGTAATGACAAATCAATCGCATAAGAATTCATTACATTAATTGGCATTGGTTCATACCATTTTTCTAAATTACCTAATGTTTTTTCCAAATTTTGATAAATTAGATTATCACGTGGGATATCTGGACGTATGTGGATAAATATTAGACTAGGAACGTTTCCCCTAGCAGTTCTTCCTGCTACTTGAGCAAGCTCTACAAAACTATTAGGAACACCAAAAAAATGCATGATGTTAATATTTGGAAAATCAACACCTTGACCAAGAACACTTGTTGTAATCAAAACATCAAGTTCATTTTTTTCTACCTGTGATAGTAAATCAAAAAGTTCTTTTCTTGTATTTCGTCCTGAACCAAATTTTATATTATTTGGATCAATTGGATATCCATCATCATATGCTCTATTAGGTAAACTTTGATAGATAGAAATTCCATCAAATTTTCTTCGTACATAGATTGTCTGTATTTTGTAGAACTTTTCCATAGAAGGATCTGGTTTGACTATATTTTTTATCGCTTCAAATCCCGATAATGTCATTCGTTCTACGGAATCAAGAGTACTTGCAATTATTGGTTCAACAATTACAAATCTATGCCTAATTTCTTGTTGGCTTTTAGTAAAATATTCTGCCCAGAAATTTTCTTCTTTAGGAAAAATTGTTTCTTCATTTGTTTTCCAACCAGTAAGATTTGTAATTAATTCATCCTGATTTGCAATAGTTGCAGTGGCTCCTAAATGCTGAATAGCATTTGTAATACCATATTTTTCATTTGTAACTTTTAGTAATGAAAGAAAATGACCGAAGAGATTTCCAGATGTGCCTGAAAGAGTATGAACCTCATCAAAAACAATCAAAGATGGATTTGAATGGAATTTTGTTTTATTGTCCATATCAGTTTGACAGTTTTTACATTTGTGAATTTCGTCATTTTGATTCTTTAAAATTAATGGTTGAACAAGATTACATTTTGGACATCTCTTAGATGATACACCAAACATGGTATGAGACCATGAACTAGTTGTTAATGAGAACCAAAATTTATCTGGTGTTCCAACTACAACACTTGGACAATACCATTCAACTTCACTACTAGTGACAAAAACAAATTCAAATTTTTCATCACAAGAAGCACATTTTGGAATTAACCTGAAATCATTAATTTTTTCAACAATAATTTTTTTCTCTTTACATTTTGGGCATTTTCTTATCAGATTAAGAGGTTCTTCTCCTGAAACTGATGCAGGTCGTAAAATAGCATTTGGATCAATGTCACCATCACTATATTGACCAGTATAGTAACCAATTGATATTTCAATTCCTCGTTTATTCAAATGATAGAAATATCTAACCATATCATTGAATTGTGCTGCATTTAGTGCCTTTGTTGGAAATGTGATTAGTGTTGAAGTACCATCTAATTCATTGAAAGTTTTATGAATCACTGAACAAACATAGAAAACTAATGATTTTCCAGAATCAGTTGGTGCTCTAACAATAAATGGAGAGGATTCTTTATTCAATAATTTTTTAATAAATTTCTGTATAGCCTCAAATTGAAATTTGTATAATTCATTAAAATTCGGGTTTGCATCCTTAATTGCACGAAATATTTCTAAAAGTATAGAAATTTTTCCATTCTTAAGAGACTCAATCTCAGCATCATCTAACATAGTTAAACTATGTAAAAGATTTTCTTCAGAATCCAGCATAAAATCAAAATTACTGTCTGATTTTACAGGCGTAATTCTTGCATGATCAATTATTCCAATAGGGTTAGCAAATAATTCATTTCCTAATGATGATATTTTTGGTATTGTGTTAAGTGAAGAACATTGTTTGATTGCAAGTTTCAATTCGGCGGAATTTACTTCATTATTACCATCATCTATGAGTAATTTTCCATCATTTGCCTTAACAATCAACTGAGTTCCAAAAAAAGCAAAAGGAAGAACAGTACTTGGATAAGGTGTTGAGGGTATTTTTCCTGGTTTAGGTGCGGTTAGATTCATTTTTGAATTATTTTCTATTCTAATTGTAATTTCATAAAATCCATCTATTCCAATTTCTCTAGCAGAAATTCGTAATTCTCCTCCAAGTTTCTTTGCTTTTATCTCAATTGCTTTTTTTGTACTATCATTTCGTTTTGTTTGTTCTTTATCATCTTCATCATAAAATGTCTCATTTTCAATTTTTGGTATTTCAATTGGAATTAATTTTTCTTTTGAAAGTAAGCTTTCAATTGATTCATTACCAGTAAATGAAAAATTTTGTACATCTTCAATTCCTTGTTTATGTTCTTTACCAGAAATACTAATTGATTGTGTGGAGTTTAATCTATTCTCGGTAACTAATCCTTTTCCAGATTTTTGATAATTAATTTCTACTTCTTCCATCTTTTTTACATTTTTTAGAATAGGACGTAGAAATGAAAAATTTGTCTCAATTTTATTTTCTTTTGTAGATTTAATCAAAAATTGTACTTGCTGATGGAAAGGAAATGATTTATTTTTCATTCCCCAATTCTGTAAACATCTTTCATTGTATTCTTGTGGAACAAGTAGACCACAAATTGATGCTCGTCTTAATCCTTTTTCATCAATATCCAATTGCCCATCTAGAACCATTGATCGTAAAAATTCACTTGTAAGATTATCCAGGTATTGAGTCTCAGACGTACTAGAGTCCATTTTTTGATGATCAATTAAAGATGTAATATTTGCCTGTACGACATCAGTAGGAGATTGTGAATTAGACATTTTTCACTACCTCTTTTGAAAAAATATGACTGAGTTTTCTGAATAATCCTTCTGGTGCGTTAATCCATCCTTCCAGTGTTGTGTTTTTAACTAAATCTTCAAACCAATTTCTAAGGTATGACTCCTTTGAGGGATCACTGAGTAATTTTTTGATGAAATCTATATCATCAATATTTTCAGTTAAACATTCAGTTACAAATGAGAGATCTGCATCATTTGAAATTTCTACACATTCTGCAAGTGTTTTTTTAATATCTAATTTTTTACCAGCACGATAAAGTATTTTGTGAGCAGATGCTTCAAATTCTCTGATATTTTCGATTAGAGCAATAGGAATATACAATTTATTTTCTTCATGTACAGGAATAGCACGAGAAGAATCATTGTCTACAAACAAAATAGAGTAAGAGTCATTTTCAAAAGTTACTTTTAATTCGGTTTTAGTTTTAGTAATTTTTCCATTTAATTTTTCTATTAAATTACTGATTGTTTGTATTTTTTCAGATTCGATATCTGAGAGCGAAATTAATGGACTTCCACTGGCCTTTCCATTATCACCTGGAAGAGTAACAAAATCTTCGCATTTTAAAAGATTAATTTTATTTGCTTTTAAGAAAACTTTGAGTAATTCAAAATATGTTATTTTGAAATATAACATTCCATACAAAATAACTTCATTTGGTCTAAGACGTGTTAGAGAATTGAAAATATCATCAGGTATCATTCCTAATGAATTTAGTTTTATTGTGCCAAATCCTAACATTTTATGATCTGCCCAATAGACTGTACGATTTGTGAAAGTCCTTGATGCTAGATTGAATGCTGCACGTTTATCTACTAAATGAAGTTCTTCTTCAGCACCTAGATAGTAGTATTCGTCGTTTCCTTGATTTTCACATTTTATTATTTGATGTTCTCTCAGAGGTACACCAATCGAGTTTTCTGGATTTTTTATGTAAATCCATCTTCGTGTTTTAGGATCAAGGAATCTGTGTTCTCGTCCTTTTGGTAGTTTTACAAATCTATGACGACCAAGTGATAGTGTTTCTTTTGTGTAACCTGAAAAAACATTTCGTACGTGTGTTAAGAGATCATGTACAGTTACATCTATTTTCCTAAGAAAATCAATTGTTTGATCAACAATTTCTAAAGGAACTCTAAATCCAGCAAGTCTGAATTCACTGTTCATTTTACCAGAATTTAATTCAACAAACTCCTGTATGTCTTTGTATTTTTTATAATCTAGTCTAGTTAAAATTAAGAATTGATCTGTTCTAGTTTGAACTATATCTGGTTCCGTCTCATGAAAACAATTATTGCAATACTCTAGAGGATTCAAGCTGATCAATAGATCTCTCCTAGAATATGAACATTGTGCGTGATTAGACATTATTTCATGTCCTCCTTATCTTTATCACTAAACTCTGATTTTCTAGTCCAGTCTCTTTTACGCCTGCGTTCTGCATGGTATTTGTCCCAGTCTATACCTCCATTGGGTTTTCTATACTTCAAAATGTCAATATCAGTAAATTTGTCTAAAAATTTATTTTTGATTTTATCTTTCTTCTTTTCTAATTCATCCCAATATTCCGTTAAATTCCGTTTTTCTAATTCCCTATCTATTTCGGATTCAAAGTTTTCCATTTCCTTTAGAGATCTACAAAGGTCTGAACTGGTAAGCTTTGAAAGAGCTTTACGTATCTTTTCCTCATCAGTAGTTTTATCGTAAGGTGCACCTGCATATTTTGATTCATGGTCTTCATATTCACAATCATCATAACCAAAACGACCAACTGCACCATGACAAATAGAACATTTTCCAAGAAGTATTGGTGATCCTGGAGAAAGTTTATCTCTAATTTCTGCACCAACACTATGAAATTTTGCTTCAGATGATGAAGATTCTTTTAATTTTGTAATAACAACTTTGTCGCATTTGAAACAATAAGCAGGACCATTAACAATCATTTTCTTCCTCACCTACTAAATGATAATAAAAAGAGAGCCAAGTTTGTGCGGCTTCTCTTTCTCTTTGACTTAATCTTCCAAATAATTTTCGTGTTGCATCTTTAATCCGTGAATCATCTTGTCTGCAAGATTCACAAAATTGTTCTTCCTTAACGATTTCAGAATCCTCATTTTCTGTCTTTAATTGTACTCTACATTGATTACAAACTCCAGTTTGTAGACTAGTTTTACTTGGCTTAGACAGTGTGCACTTGCAATTTTCACAGATCAATTACATCTCCACCTCTTGACGTATCTTAGAAAAGCAATCTAGACAGAAACAACTCAATAAATCAGCATAATCTACTTCATCACCACCTAGAGCTAACCCACAATCTTTACAGTGCAAATAGATTGGAACAAAATCAACTTGATGCCAATCAGGATTATGCATTGGCCACTTTTCAACTCTGGCAGGAGTTTTTGGTCCAAATCCAATCTGGATATAAGAGATCTTCTCGCCTCTTCGAATCTGTTTTAATGGTAATTGATGAATTTCCCATAGCTCATCAGTGTGTTTGAGCCCATTTTTACTACAAAAACCACAAATCTGTTTTTGTTGATGTGATTCCCATAGCTTTTGACTGTGTTCTTCACTATCTTTATGACATATTTGGCACATACTCATTTCTTACGCACCTCAATTGGTAACACAAATGCCACATCGGCACCTTCTTCACCAAGATAATAGACACTAACTATTGCGATTCGTTTTAGGTGAAAATCTATTATGGCATTTCGCTCATAATTTATTTTTTTATCCATTACTTACACACCTCACATTCAGGATGAACTTTTCTAAATTCATCCAAAATGAAATTTATTTCATCAAGAAATTCATCTCTGTGTTTAACAAAAACTTCAACAGTTCCATCTTCTGCTGCAGATATGGTAACTAGTTGTCCAACAGGTTTACCAAGAACATCTTCAACTAAAAGTGAGTAAGCAGCTTCTTGTAAAAACCACTTTTTGCAATAAACTTCTTTCTTCTTTGTTCTAGAAGACTTGAAATCTATTATAGATAAAACACCATTATATTCAGCCAATACATCTAATTTTCCAGCAAAACCATATTTCTCAGAAATCATTGGAAACTCCATGGCCATAATATTATCAATTTTATTTAATTCTGATTTGACATTTTGGAACATTGAGTAAACTAGAAGATTGTTTTCAAATTGACATGTACATTCGTTTTTTAAATAAGATTCACATATTTTATGAAATAAATTACCTCTTTGTATTGCATCATGTAATGTCTTCTTTGCTATATCTTCACCAACTCTTTTCCTCCATCTATCTAATGAATCATGATCAGTAGCCAATACTTTCAAAATAAAAGAAATGGAGTGGTATACTCCAGTTCCATTACTGTACATTCTACTCCCATGAATATTTTGTACAGTTGGTTCTGTGTACTCCACTCCTTGAGGGATCGAAGTGTGGGTGAATTTTCTACTGACCATTTGCACCCACCGTTCTGTTGTGTTCCTGAATTTCCATCTCAAGATAAGACTCTGGTATGTAACAAGTCTCCAATGAGACCCCATTGCCTAATTTCCAATCGACTTCAATTCTAGGAGTTTGGATTTGTAATCCATTTTCTGCAGAAACTATTGATTTGAGCACAGGTAGAGACTTTGCAGTATCTATAGTTGGTCCAGGTATTTCTAAGACAAGAAATGAGTTTCGAGATAATGGTGGTTGATTGAAATCAACAACCATGAAACCTCTATTCACATATTCTTTCTTAGCATATTCGACCATCCTTCGCTTTTGAGCAACAAGCTCTTGACGTGTGATTGATCGAGGCTCATCTTCCCAATTCAATGGATTCTGGTTATTTTCTTTGTTCACGGTTATTCTTAACCGAAGCATCTTAAAAACTCTTTGGCAATTTTTTTTCTAATAATGGGTAAATTAATTTCACAATGGTTAGGCACAATCTAGGCGTGAAAGTGAAATTATTACATTGATCGATGCTAATTTCTCCATTTTTTGGTTATTTCTGACTAAACACTATAATGTTAGTTATTTTCTTAAGTAATATGGTAGAAAAAAATGATCAAATTGAAGGAAATGGTAGACTATTTGAGCTCTTTTTAGAAAAAGAGGTCTGGACCATGCTAGAAAAATTGGTGAGAAGCGGAACATATGATTCTGAAAAAGAGGTTATCATTCAGGCCATAAAAAATCTCCATGAAAGAACAAAGGCAAGAGAAAATGGGAGTAAGGGTGAAATGTCGGAATCTTTGTCAACTGATTTAAAACAAATTTACGGATTTGATTTTGAAGAAAGAAAAAAATTATACTGGAATGAAAATAAGAAGATAGTCAGATCACCTAGATACTTGTTAAAAATTCTCCCCGAATTTAGTTTACCACATTTAACAGAAGTTGAACAAGAACAGGATGTAAAATTAGAGGTATTTGATGAAAAATTAGCAACACAAAGACAACTATATGGTAGTGAATCAATTGGACTAAATTGGTATTTTAATAATCGTATACTTCCAGTCAAACTAGCAGCAATTGTACTTATTCAAAAAATAAATAAAGAAGAAAATGCTTGGATAGAACTTGACGAATTAAAAAAGGACTTTCTAACATATGTTAAACAATTTGATTTTATAATAAGAAATGTAATAGATGAATTAAAAGATATAATTTCAACATTTCCAGCATCATCTGGAGATAAAAACTTTGAAAGAAAAGAAGGAAGATTCGCACATACATTTGTTGGGAAATTAGTTAAAAAGAAAGAAAATAAATTGTATGATACATCTGATGGGCACTATCTAACTGGCGCTCTATTTGAAATGGGATTAATCAAAGCTAAGAGAGTTGTTAAAAAGAGATGGGGTAAAACAATGACAGGAAAATCATATAAAAATATAACAAATATTGTTTATGTTTCTATAACAGAACTTGGATTAGAATTTGCTGGATTAAACAATCCATTATTAGATTTTTTTGATAAAGTAGAATTAGCTGAAGATAATCAAGTATATACTTATGAGTGGGATAATGATGCACCAATTTTTTCACATGAAGAACAAAAATTTTACCTTGATAAGATTTTACCAAAATTTGAATTTGAACATAGTTTTGTGGACGAAATGATATCTATTGGACGTTTTGAGAAGAGTGGAGACATAAAGGAATTATTTGAGAGACAATATTTGGAATGGCTAAAATTGAATTATCCTCAAGATTATCAGGAACTTACAGGCAAAGATGATAGAAAACTGAGTGATTTTGTGAGAATGCGCTCATTAGTAATAATGTCCAGATTAGTCGAATTAGGCATATTTGTTAAAGAACCAGGCTCAAAATTCGGACCATATTATCTAAGAGATAAATGAGAAAAGTGATTTTTGAATCAATAAGAAATGGCTGATGATGGAGGTGAACAGGATGTTAGGAATATACTTGATCATTCAGAATTCACCTTTGAGAATAGACTTTACAAAATAATTACGAATGCAAAACCATATCCTGAAACTAAGACTGATTTTTACATACTTGCAAGAGACCTAGATGATGAAACAGAGAGAGAATTCAAGATATCGTACAAAAAACCATCATATTCTTTCATTGAAAATAAGATACAGCCACATAGGATTAGAATGATCTATGGTGAAGATTGGTCAGAGATTCTAAAATCTCAAATATCTCAAACAAACACCGAACAAGAAAACATTCATTGGATGAAGAAGAGACCCAATGAACATCTAGTTGATTCTTTCAATAATTTTCCTGTAATTGATTTCAATAAGAAAAAAATCGTGCTTGGATGGAGATATGAGATTGAACAATTAGATGCACCAAAAACAGGAACTAGATTACATTCTGGAATGATTGAACAAGACATATCATCACAAGTTTTTTGGGGAGAGGGTTGTAGCGATGAAATGCGAGATGCTATAGTGAATGGCGATATAATTCCAGATAGTGGAATTCCAGATTTTATATTGATTAGAGACCCAGAAGAGATTCAAAATGCAAATGATGTATTCAATCATATCGAGGATATCAGAGAACACGCAAGAGAACATAATGAAATGCGTGCAGGTTTTATTACTCAGAACAATAGATGGAATGAAAACGGCAACCGTTGGAAAACGGAAGGACTTTCTCGTGCATTTGCAGTTTGGATAAAATGGAATGTTATAGATGGTAATCTTAGAGGAAGACCTGTGTTTAATCATCCACTTGAAAGAACATCTGGAGATGTAATACAGAATCTCAAGGATTGTCTAGAAGAAATGGATATTACATATGAATCAAATTTTGCTTTTGAATTATTACGAGATTGTCTTACGGAAGATACAGTTTCAATAGGATGATTTCTTACCTTTGTAATACGGCATGATGCATTCTGCTACCTTTTGCATCAATAATGGTGGAACCGCATTTCCAATTTGCTTGTAAATTGAAACCACATCACCAGAAAATGGATGATCCTTTGGAAATCCTTGGATAGCAGCACACTGTCTCCAAGACAAACGAACCAAACTTTTTGAGATATCTTTTTCATGTTTCTTTCTAAATTCCGCCCACTCACTATCTTTTGGTCTATTTTCACCTGTAACATCTACATTCCACATTTTCTTTGAGGATGGGTGTGCAGGAACTTGACTAGCTTCGGCAGGAATTGTAAAACTTGTTTCATTCCATTTTCGAATTCTATTTCGAGACATGTATCGTGATGAAAAAAAGTCCTTGCGTTTTCCTTTTGCTTCTCTAAAAACTTCATCATCTTTTAGTGGGATATCTTTGATTCCAAATTCTTCCATTGTGACATATGGTTTCAAACCTTTTCCATGAGTAGGTTTTGGGAATTTAAACTCAAAATTAATGTCTTTTCTGACACCAACTATGATTATTCTTTCTCTATCTTGTGGTATTCCAAAATCTTTTGCGCTGTGTAATTGGTAACTGACATTGTAACCTTTTCCAACCTCAGATAATTCTTTGATTATCGCTTCTGCGACCTTTCCAAGCTTTACAATTTTACCATTATGGAAATATTTTGCTTTACTTTTCTCACCAATTGTAACAAGACCTTTTACATTTTCGCCGATAAAAAATTCAGGATTTACTAGAGAAATTGCTCTTTTCAATTCTTGATATAGACTGTTTCTTTTGTCTTTTACCTCTCGTGGTCCTGCAAGACTGAATCCCTGACATGGAAAACCACCAGTTATGACATTTGCATTTCCAAAATTTTTAATTTTTTCAACATTTCCCTTATGAACAATTTTCTTTCCTGAACCATTCTCAAACCTACTCCTTAGTGTTTCACAAGCATCAGGATTGTTATCATTTGCAAATACTAGATCAAATCCTGCAGACGTAAATCCAAGAGAATCTCCTCCTCCACCTGCAAAGAGTGTAGCAACGGTTGGTTTTTTCAAGATTATACATATTGTATTCTAATTGATTTTAAATTATCCGGGGCGTTTTGTACACCACTTTACATCACTTTTCTCTTTCAATAATTGATGCAACTAACTGAATCATCATAGTAAACTCCTCAATGTTTCCCTTACAGATTTCCAACATCTCGTCTCTCTCAGGCGAGGCTGGCTGTTTTTGTACATTCTCAACTATTCCTGTCTCTCTAATACGATTAGTCTCAAACCATTCCTGTAACATCTTCAAGTCATTAGCAGAATCTTCTTGCATGAATGTACATTTCACTCCTAGCTAAATAATCTTCATTTGAAATACCTATAACCAAACCATGCATACACAATGATGGAAGAGCTTTAGTAATTTTCTTGTAAAAGAACTGAAACTACTGTCTCTGCTCACATTTTTTAAAAAATATTTGATAGCAAGAGCTTGCTAAAGTTTCTAAAAAACAAAAAGGGACCGCATTTTTGTTAAAGGTTCTAGATGAGTGCTTCTGCTTTAGCCTTATCTGAACCACATATTCTCATAACTGTGATACCTGTTTCAGAAGATGTTCCTTTGATAGCATAACGTCCGTTCTTTAGTTGGACTACTTTAGGATCCTTAATCTCTACTTTCTTTCTGGCCTTCACATCATATGCTTCTACCATGATATACGACAGCCCGAATAGTATTTGAAATAAAATTATGAGGGAAAGTTATCTTAGAGCTTTAATTTATTCACACAT
The DNA here is from genome assembly GCF_000812185.1 of Candidatus Nitrosopelagicus brevis. Taxonomy (NCBI): domain Archaea; kingdom Thermoproteati; phylum Nitrososphaerota; genus Candidatus Nitrosopelagicus; species Candidatus Nitrosopelagicus brevis. Next base: position 1,162,800 of record NZ_CP007026.1, read on the forward strand.
TTCGAGTTTTGTTATATATGATTATCAAAAAGGTGGTAAATTCAAACAAATATCCTGCTTTTCCCATCTTTTACAATTTCATAGAACAAGTTTGAAAAATCATCATTTATTTTTTAATCAAATTTTGATGCAAAATAGCAAATGATGGATTCATCAATTTGTGAGTTTTGTAAGAAAAAACAAGCGACAAAATCTTTTCATTGTAACCATTGTCTAAAACCACACAAAATTTGTATGTCTTGCATTTTAAAATACAAAACAAAAATGAATCTACGCAAAGTTCACAAGAATACTATCTTTGATAGTAACTTGGAAAAATGGGCATAGAGAAATCTAGAGAAATATCCAATATTGTAATCTCTGATGTTTAGTTTTTTGTAGGATCACCGCTAAGGATGTTCAAGACATGTTCAACAACGTCTTCTCTTCCACCTTGATTGTAGTCTTCCCTTACAGGATTTGAGGCCATACTGACAAAAACCAAATGATTTTCTCCTGCAGGAAAAGTCATTCGTGTTAGCTTTTCAAATGCTGCTACAGCATATTGCCCTTGACCAATTTTTGGGGATAGTTGTTTTCGTGCCTTCCATGAAGTTGCTGCTCGTTTTAGCGATTCAGATGTTTCTTCATCGCTAAGATAGTTACGAATTCCATCTCTATGCATTACTGCTTTGATTTCTCCTTCCGTATCAGCTACAATGCAGTTTCTTATGTTTGAATCAGAGTCCATTATTCGTTTCATGGTTGCATCATATTGCATGGGATCGTATACGTCACCGTGAGATTTAGGTTTTTATCACTGGTCATGCTAGCACAATCGTTGATTCCATGAACACGCAGTTCATGGGTGGGAGAGAGATTTCGGTTTCTCTTCCACACTAAATTTTACTGACTAGTCTGAATGTACAAAATTACACAAATAGTAACAAACATTGAGATTATTGCAATTCCACGAAGATTAACAATTTTGTTTTCCTCGTCTTCAGACATTATTTCTTCCAGCCCGAGGTCCAGTTTTTCAAAGAACATTTTGCTAATTCACTTCTAGAGTGTGCTTTTAGTTTGCGTCCACACTTTGGACACTCCATGTTCATGTATTTGCTCATGTGTTAGTTACGTCATCGACTTGGATAATCTTTTCTTTTATCAGATACTGTAAGGCTTGTAACAGTTCCTTTTCTGAAATGCTGTCTTCGGCATACCAGACAAAGATGTTTCTAACCCAGTCAGGAATCTTACTTTGCTCACCTATTACACTGATAGTAGTTTCTGCAGTCTTGTGTGTACAAATATCTCGATGTATCTCTCTGCACATACTCATTATGTTCACTAGATAATCACCAGATGTATCATCATCAGACAGTTCAAACGGAAACTCAAACTGTCCATTAGAGTCACTAGTCAAAAAGAAATCAGAGATAACTGTTCCATTTGGATTTGATATCTTTACACTTAGTAAAACATCTGATGTTGCTGCATCATCGTATTCAACCCAGCCTGTTATGGAAAGATCATCGCCAACTGAATATACAAAATTGTCATCAATTGTTAAGATTGGCTGTGATACGTGAGTTGAATATGCATTTTCAACACCAATCACCATAATAGCTGCAATAGCAAATAGAACAAAGATTTTCATCATAATTTACTCTGATAAATCAAATAATTTAAAGATGGAAACGGCTTTCACCTTTTTCAAAGCTACTCACCATCTCCGTAACCACAACGGTCTAGCATAGACCGCTGACTGACGAAGACAGTGATTAGATTAGGTCAATTATCATATTTTAATTTAATCAGGATCCGCTAATGTTAGCAGTCAGATCCATGAGGTATGCGATGATGAAATTGACCACCTGAAAGCCACCAAAGCCCACGGCAAATCCAATTACAATTTTCTTTGGTAATGAAAGCTTGTTCCACCAGGAGAGAGTCTTTTTTGATGGGGTAGCGCATGACGCACAATAATCTCCATGTTCGACTATCTTTATGCCACATTTTTGACAGAACATACCATTTAGTATCCCATACTCAAATTAAGAATTTCGAGAATGTGCCTGTTTTTTTCGCATACTATATTTAGAGTAAAATCATAATTGAAACATGTCAAAGTATCAGAATCAGCCAATGAACGTAAACTTTGGTAAGGCTAAAGGAGTAGTTTTAGGATTAATTGTTTTAATTATCATAGGAGTAATGGTTGGTTCTGCAGTATCAATTGTAGATGCAGGATTTAGAGGCGTACTACTCCACTGGAATGCTGTAGATTTAGTTGATCCTCCACTAGAAGAAGGACTGCATTTTATTGTTCCATTCCAAGATTCAGTTATTCCACTTGAGGTTCGTACCTTAAAGTATACAAAGTCGACAACGTCGGCATCACAGGACTTGCAGACAGTGTCAACTGAGATTACAGTAAACTATCATCCGGAACCAACTCGTGTTAACTATCTATACAAAGAAGTTGGTTTAGACTATGAGAATCGTATCATTCAACCAACTGTAGAAGAGGTTGTAAAACAGGTAACTGCGAATTATAACGCTGAAGAGTTAATCACAAAAAGACCGCTAGTAAAACAAGACATTCAAGATGAGATTACTGCACGTCTTGCTGACTTTAACATTACAACTGAGATTGTATCAATTACAGACTTCCAGTTCTCAGTATTATTTGCACAAGCAATTGAATCTAAAGTAGAGGCAGAACAACGCGCACTACAAGCAGAAAATGATTTGAAGAGAATTGAGGTAGAAGCAAGACAGTTTGAAGCACAATCATTTGGTATTGCAGAAGCAAATATTGCCGAAGCAAAAGGTGAAGCAGAAGCAATTAACATTATCAACCAAGCACTTGCAAACAACCCATACTATCTAGAATGGCTCAAGATTCAGAAATGGGATGGAATACTACCGCTAGTTACTGGTGGTGATGGAGCAACTCCATTTATTGAAATTCCAACAGATAACAGACCTTAGTTCTTCGGTCTATCTCGTAAATTATCGTACATTGACAAGAATTGATCAGGTTCGTTTCGACGATAATGTTTTGCTAAGCGTCTAATCTCTCCATCAGAAAGTGTTTCACCTTTCATTTCGTTGAACTCTTTGATAATCTCATACTGTGTTTTTTTGATGTTGTACCTTTTCAAGGTGTTATTGATTGAGCTGTTTGCCAGGATGTCAAAAATCACGTATCTATACACCAGATAGCCAGATATTCCTAAAATTGCGACTATTGAGATTGGAATTATCCAAGCATATACCATACCTATCTTTGGTAAAAAGAGTATTTCATTGTTATCAGAAAGGTTTTAGTTTGAATTAAAATTGATAATTTCTATTGGTTTGCACGCCAACAGGAGATTAATTTCTCTGCCTGAAGAGACGACAAACGTTGTCTTTTCAGGATTTCTTGTATTACAAAAGAGTGATTCTAAATAGGCAATGTGTGTTGTATTATTTGCTGATGATTATAGATTAGACGAGGTTCTCTCTGACTTCCTCAAACAGTGATGAGATAAAGTTCATTTGAACGCCGAATTATGAAGCAAGAAAATTTTATTGGAAAAAAATTGTATAATAATTGCATAGGATTTTAAGCAAAAAACGCATCTTTTAATCATGAAACATTTTGCTCCATTGATTGCAGTTGCTTTTGTTTCATTGATTACCCCAGCATTTGCTGAGATGAACATAGATGTGGTAGTTGACGGCTTGAATAATCCATGGGAGATGGTTTTTGCACCAAACGGAGACATTTACTTTTCAGAAAGAGACGGACGTGTATGGAAAATTGAAAATTTCGGAGAGGCCAAAGTAATCCAAACTTTCCCAAAGAGCGGATCATATGAGGGAGGAACGCTTGGTCTTGCCTTAGATCCAAATTTTGAAGAGACCAAGAAAATTTACATTTACCAGACAAATTTAGAACTTGAATTTTTTCAAAACAAAGTTTTTAGCTTTACAGTTGATGGAGATGAACTAGTAGATATGCAAACGGTAATAGATGACATACCAGGTGCACCATGGCATGATGGCGGTAGAATTGCGTTTGGTCCTGATGATAAACTGTACATAACAACAGGTGATGCAGTTAATCCCGGATGGTCACAAGATCTTTCATCACTGGCAGGAAAAATTTTAAGAATTAATTCAGATGGAAGCATACCTGATGACAATCCATTTGATTCAAGTGCAATTTTTTCTTATGGTCATCGTAATCCACAAGGAATTGCATGGAATGAAGATGGAATGCTTGTATCATCAGAGCACGGACCATCTGGAGAAATGGGATACGGTCATGATGAGATTAACGTAATTGTAAAGGGCAAAAATTATGGGTGGCCAAAAGTTGTAGGTGATTCATCTGATGATAGTTTTGTAAATCCAATTATTCACAGCGGCGAGCAAACGTGGGCTCCAAGTGGAATGATATTTTACAATTCAGATAAAATTTCTAGTTTGGAAGGAAAGTTTTTGGTAGGAGCGTTAAGAGGACAACATCTGATGGTGTTAGATGTTGCAAATGATGGTTCGTTAATCAGTGCAGAAAAAATGTTTGAAGGTGACTTCGGTAGAATTCGAACAGCGCAGATTAATTCTGATGGAGTTTTGTATTTACTAACAGCAAATGGAGACAATGATAAGATAATTCGTATCTCTGAAGCACCGCTAGAAGAAGTAACAAAATTTACTTCAAGTGAGTCTGGTGATAATCTAGCTATAGTATATGCAATAGTTGGAATTGTTATTGCAGGAATTATTGCCGTTATTGTAATAAAACGAAGAAGATGATTATTCTCCTTCTAATTCTTTGACTTTAGCAAAACAGGTTTCAGCTTCTACATCTTGACCCTTGTGCTTCAAAAGTTCTGCTTTGTTATACCATGCATCTGCGTAACCAGGTGATACCTCAATTGCTTTTTCATAACTTGATAATGCATCATCAAATTTTTCTAATTGTGTCAATGCAACACCTCGATTGTACCAAATAAGAGAATCATTAGTATCAATTGTTGCTGCTTTATCATAACATGTTACAGCATCTTCATATTTTTCTAATTCTACAAGAGAAATTCCTTTGTTTAGATAAGTTTCTGAAGTTTCAATAATTTTTAGAGCCTTGTCGTAAAATTCTATGGCCTCTTTATGTTCATCATAATCTGCTGAAAGAACCCCTTCATTTACTAGAGCTTTTGCATCGGCTTCAGTTAATCCCATCACGATTAATTATCGTAATTTTAGATAAGCATTTCTAAATCTTCTTTTTGTATTTTATTTTTTGACAGTTATGAGGTCTGCCTGTATTCCTGTCAATGGGAATGAATTTTCCCTCTTCTGTTTTAAAATCCTCATCAAAGTAAATTTTCTTTCCACACCCCTTATCACAATTGTTAAGTTTTTGATTTGAATAATCTGAAAATTTTATTCTTTTCGGAAGTTTTTCTTTGTCACATGTGGTGCAAAATTCACCGTTCATTCGGTCGTTACATGTAGGACAAAATTTCATTAGTTCTGAGGATTATAATCATGATTAATTTTATAAATTAAAACTGCTGACATAGCTCCTTGTTGTTGACTGTAGAAACTTGGGGATGCATATACTAAATAGAATGGATCACTTTCAGGATCTTTAAATTTTAAATCATTAACATAAACAGGAATTAGACCATTCTGATATACATCAAATGCTCTACCTGTACTAGGTTCAACATACTTGTATATTGAAAAAGGAGTTAACAATCCGAGTGTACTGTTTTCCATATAATATGGAGTTGGAGTAATATTATCATTTTCAATCATTTTAGAAACTGGATGATTAGAGATTGCGGTAAACCAAGTTTTTTTACTTTCATCACCTCCACCTTCAAGAGTATAGAAAGGTACGTTAGAATTTTCTGAATAGAATCTTTCACCAGCAATGTAGATAACAACATAATCTGCATCCATTCCTTGTAAAATTGGATGGCAACTTCGTTCAGGAACACCTAACTCTTGTGCTTCTTTTTTGAATATTTGTTTGCATGACTTATCAAATGTCATTTCTAATGTAGGATCTTTAATCATTCCCCATAATTTTATATTTTCTTGACCAATATACTGTGAAACATCCTCAGTATAATGCGATTTTAGTATATGCCATGAATTTTCAGGAGTTGTAATTAATGCATAACCAATTTTTTTGATTTGCCAATCAATTAGTGTTGCATTATCAGCTAAAGTTGTACGTTCACTTAAGGTAGTAATCCAGTATCCATAATCCCACCATGATGCAATTATTGCATCTTCAGGAGTATTTTGTTTTAACCATAATGTTGCATCTTTCCAGTCATTAGATGAAAAATTGGTGAATGAAGAACCGCCATTTAGTATAGATGGCGTGAAGTCAGCCCATGTTAACCAGTTATTATTTTCAGGCATAGTCATAGGTATAATGAATAAAATAATAATTACAGCTGGAAATATTATCTTTGTAAAGTTTTGTTTATTCTGTTCAAATATTTTTTGTGTTAAGATTGTTAATCCAATAGAACCTAAAATTATGATTCCAACAGATGCAAATAATTCTAATCTAATAAATGCCGAACTAATATAGATAGCAACAATACTACTACAAATAGCAAAAATTCTCATGTCGGTTTTTAGATTAATTGTTTTTTTGGAGAAAAGAAACCATATTCCAATTACAGAAAAAATAAGAAAAACCGACAAAAATGTAAATGATAATGATAAACTTGTAGTCATATGTTCTGCAACTGAATCAGTCAAAGTATCCTGGGTAGTTAAGAAAGGATTTACAGCGTTAAGATATCTAAATGAAGGTAACCCAATAATTCCAGAACTTGCTATACCTATACCTGATGTGACAAATGAGATTAAAACTATTGCACAATTACGAATTTTTGCACGTTCACTACTAAATTTCATAACAATACCTGCAATAATTATGAATATTGTTGGAAGTAAAAGTGCCAATCCAGCGTAACCAATTATGAAGGTAGTTGTTCTTTCAAATACTAAAGAAAATAATATTACTGATGTTGAAAATGATGGAGCTGCCCACATTATGAAATTATCTTTATTTTTAAAGAATGGTAATGAAAAATAGAATAATACAATAGGTATAACAAAAAACAGAATTCCACCCCAAGCAGATAATCCTAACGATAAAAATAATCCAGCTATGATTAATTTAATTAAGGATATTTTTCCTTTGTTGAATTTTATTCCTGAAACAAAAAGGTACATTGCTATGAATGCAAAAAATAAACCTAGTGGTTCGGATTTAAACCAACCAATTAATCCTCTTGAAAAAATTGGAACAGATACTGAAAAAATTAATGCTGCAAATAATCCAGCAGTAGTTCCACCTAAAACACGAACAAATGCAAAAACAACAATTGCAGTTAATGAACCAATAACTAATGGAAAAAGTATTGTGAAATTATAAAGAGATGAACCAAAATTGAAAATTGGATACAGAAATGCAGCTGTAAGATGAAGTGTGACTTGTGATGTTTCAGATACATTTCTGCCGAATGGATGCCAAGTTTTTTCGTCAATCCAATTAAAATAAGCATCAGTTCCATTATCTAAAATGTATTCAGTTGCTCTAAAATTAAAAAATGGATCAAATTCAAATAATTCAAAACCGTATGAGCTAGGACCAGAGCGAATTAACATTCCAATTGAAACGGCAAGGACTAGTACTCCAATTACTAGTAAGTGTTGTAATCTAAAATCAAAAGTACCAACTGTAAATAATTTCTGATTAGATACCATGATTCAATTCAATTTTGATACTTATTTACAGTTTATTGCACTATGGCGCAAAAGTACCAGTCAATTTGGCCTCGGCAATAATGTGACCTTTCATTGCATCTTCTAATTCCTGTTTTGAAAAACCTTCTTTCAGTTCTAATTCCGTATCTAATGCATATGCTTTGAAGACGTACGTGTGTCTTCCATCTGGAGGTGCAGGTCCACCATAACCAATTTCATCAAAATCAGTTTTACCTTCTACTGGAGAAGATTCAGTTAGATTATGATATTGTAACCAATGAAGCCAAACTTTCCCTACTGCACCCATTGCATCTGGATCGTCCATGATTAATGCCAACGTTGTTGTGCTAGATGGCGGACGATTAAATGAAATATTTGGTTCTTCGTTTTCAAATTTGTAACCAAATTTCTTTGGAATTTCTGCTCCTTCATCAAAATCCGAACAAGTGATAGAGAAATCAGACATAATTCATTAAACTATTATTTTTAAAATAAAGTTTTCTAGTTCTCAAGTACAATCTTATCATTATGAATAGATAAAATTGAACTTCCTGATTGTTTAATTTTATTTTTCAGTTCTTTGTCCATTGTAGCTACAATACTTCTATTTTCTTTGATAAAATCAAGAATTGCTGCATCAGCATTACTGCCATCAATGTCATTTGTTTTAAAATTTTTAATAAAATCTAGTGTTTGTTCTGAAATAATTTTTTTATCTGGATCACCTGCAAGATGTTCTAATTCTTTTTTAACAATTTTAGGAACAATGAAGGATAGAGTACCAATTTCCGTCTCTATAGAATCAATATTTTTTATTCTATGAGTAGCAAAATGAATTAAAAAACTAGTATCAGAGATTACCTTAACCAATTATTCCAGCACCGATTAATCTCCATCTATCAGCGATTCTTCTACTAATTGCAACATTACTTTTTTCAAACAAACATGCAGGGCGTCTTAATGTTACTTCAATATCAGTTTCTTTGACTTTTGTAACCTTTCCAGGAATTGGTGCAGTACCAATGTTTAGCCTCAACATCTCACCCATGTTAATTGGAGCAATTTTTTCATTACTTGCAGAACCAACTGCTGAATCAAACAAACTGACCTTTAGTTTTGCAACATCAGAATTTTCTGGTAAGGCATCAGGCTTACCAATCACAGAACCAATGAATGAATCACCACGTGTTAGATTTGGATCAAGTTTGGTTCCAATTGCAACCAACCCACCAGGTTTAACATTGTCAACCGTACCTGCACCAGTACCTAAAGAAACAATTTCAGTGATTAACGGTTCATAATTTTTTTTCTTTTCATTTAACAATCCAGGTTTAATTTCAATTTCATCACCAATGTTAAATTGACCTTCAGTTAAACTTCCTCCAATTACTCCACCTTTGATATTTGTAATTTTTGAACCAGGTTTGTTAATATCAAATGAACGTAAAACATGCATTACAGGAGATGTTTTAGTATCATGTTCTGGTGTTTTTATTTCAGTTTCGATTGAATAAATGAGTGCATCTAAATTTAGATTAGCTTGTGCAGAAACAGGGATTACAGGAGATTTTGCTGCATTTGTACCTTTGATGAATTTTGAAATATCAGAATAATTACTCATTGCTTCTTTGTACGTGATTAGATCAACTTTGTTTTGAACTACAACAATTTGCTTAATTCCTAATGTTTGAAGTGCTAAGAGATGTTCTTTACTTTGCATTTGTGGAACTTTTTCATTTGCAGCAACTAGTAAAATAGCACCATCCATTAATGCAGAACCAGACAACATATTTGCCATCAAACTTTCGTGTCCAGGACTGTCTACAAAACTAACTACTCTACTTAGTTCTCCTTCCTGTTTACAATTCGGGCATTTAGGTGATGTAGAATAATTTGTTGGTGGTTCACAATCAGGACATTTGTAAAATGCTGCATCAGAATAACCGACTCGAATTGTAATTCCTCTTTTCAATTCTTGACTATGAACACTAGTCCATTTTCCTGTTAGTGCTTGAATTAAACTAGTTTTTCCATGATCTACGTGACCAGCAGTACCAATATTCACACATGGTTGATTACCATATTTTTTTACGTACGAGTCAGGAAGTGAATCTTTCCAATGCATAATAAAATTACAAATCGAGAGTATGTTAATTTATGCATTAAATTTTGATTATTGGGATTTTTTACTCATCATTGGCAATTTTCCTTTCTTGTATAGAATTCCAATAATTGCTCCGATAATGACTACTGCTGCAATTGCACCCATTGGAGAATCTCCCTCTTCTGTATCTAGTATAGACAATGCGGAAACATCAATGGTTGTATCATATGATAAAATGTGTTCTTCTCTCATAGAATCTTTGTATCTAACTTCAATTGTAATGTCATGCTCACCAGTTAGCGATACACCTTCAAAATCAATTGGAATGTTGAATGGAACAGGACTGTCAGGCTCTATTTCATCAATGTACTGTGTTGATTCTTTAATGTTAGAGTCTCCTCTTGCTTTTAGAGTAACAAATCCAAACAATCCATCACTATTTCCTTCATTTAGAATTTCACCAATTACTGTTTGTTTTCCAGATAAATCAATTACCTTAACACCATAAATTGATGGATCAACTAATCCATTAATGTAAAAGTCAGTAACTCGGGTAACAGTTTCTAATTCACCATGAGCATCATAATATGATATTGTCATAGGAAGATGTAATGGTTCATTTTTGACCGTTTCTGGAACAAATACTTTCAATGAAAATGTTACAGATGATTGTGGAGGAATTGTTCCAACATCCCAATGTGTTTGATCAAAGATTACATTTTCTAAATTCGTAACAGATGATGAAGTAGATGCAACAGATGTTTGATCGTTCTGTAAAACAATATCTACATTATTCAATGGTGCACTACCTGCATTTGAGATTTCAATTACCACATCATTATTTGTAATTGATGTTAGAGCCCCAGAAATAGGTCTGAGATTAACTATACTATCACCAGTTAGTTTGAATGTGAAAGCAAAGTTTTCACTTCGCTCACCAGATTCACGTAATCTTGAAAATGTAAGGTCAATAGTTCCAGAATAATCTTTGATAGGTGCTTTGTCTGAAACATCAACAAAGAATGTTAAAGCAAATGTATTACCAGCTGAAGCTTTTTGATCATTGTCAGCCATCATGGCAACTCCTCTTCCACTAGGAGATTGGTATGCCGCAGGAAGAGAAAGTTTTCCTTTGATTCCAGTGATATCTTGTGTTCCCACATTGCTCATTATCACTGTAAATGGAACATTTTTGTCACCTGGTGCAACTTCAATTTTATTTCCTTCAGTTCCAAAGTATGCATCTAGGAATTTTATACTAATCACAAAGTCTCTTAATACACCTAGAGGTGCATCAGCTGGACCAAGTCTTTCTCCAAATGATAAAGGAGTGAGTGAGCTTACCATCAAAAATCCTAAAAACACTATAACGAATTTGTTCATGCAGTTATCTCCATTGTAGTTTCTTCTTCACTGAATGCCTTACCATCTTTAATTGTAATTATTCGGTCAACATCTGGGAATTGGTGCTTATCGTGTGTAACAATTATGAAAGTTTGATTCAATTCCTTGGCCATTGTTTTTGCTAGTTTTACAACTTTTCCAGCTGTCACTGAATCAAGATTTCCTGTTGGTTCGTCAGCCAAAACTATGGTTGGGCGATTTACTAATCCCCTAGCAATTGCAGCCCTTTGTGCTTGTCCTCCAGAAATTTTGTTAGAACGTTTGTGGATTTGATCCTCTAATCCAACTTTAATCAACAAATCAGTTGCATTTTGGCGTACATCCTCAGAACTTCTCTGTATTTGCTGTGGAAGCATAACATTTTCTAAGACGGTCAAATCAGGAAGTAAATTAGCAAATTGGAAAACAAATCCTAATTTTTCATTTCTATATTGTGAAACCTGCCCATCATTTAGAGTGGTAGTTTCTTTTCCATCTAAAATTACTTTTCCACTTGTTGGTTTGTCCAGAAGGCCAATCATGTTTAGCAATGTAGATTTTCCTGAACCTGAACTTCCAACTATTAGAACAAATTCTCCACGTCTAATACTTAATGAGACGTCATCTAATGCCTTTACCTGAGCGTCACCCTCACCAAATATTCTTGAAACATTTTGTAGTTCTAAAACAATATCAGACATTTCTCATAGCCTCCACTGGTTGTAGTTTAGTCGCTCTATAAGAGGGATATATTGAAGCAAGCATTGCTAAGAAAAAGGCTAAAAGTGCGGTTTCTGCAATTTTTGGCCAGTTATAATTTACCTCAAGTGCTAAACTTCCCCCGAATTGCATATTGGTTTCTTTTGCATATGTTGTATATGCTAATCCTATTCCGGTTCCTGCACCTGCACCAATTGCACCAATAATCATTCCTTGTAAAATAAAGACCATTAGAATATCCTTTCTTTTTGCACCAATTGCACGCATGACACCAATTTCTCTAGTTTTACTATTTACAAGCATCATTTGTATAGTAACAATTGCAAAAGCAGAAGAGCCCATTCCAAAGTATCCAATTAGATTAATCATTGCAATTCCAGAACGGAATCCTTTGAGTGTTGCCTCAGCAGATTCTTCAATTGTTTGCGCTTTTAGATCATCATTTGCATATGCGGCTAGGAATTGTTTTCTAATATCAAGTGCTGCCTCTGGATTTTTCTCATTAAGTTTTACAAAGATAGAATTTGATTCATCTGGTCTATCAAGTAGACTTCTCAAACTATCAATGTGAATTATGACACTAGTATCAAATCCTTGTCCACCAGCTGTTTTAGAAATTCCTGTAACTACAAATCTTTTTGATTCTTCTTCTCCTCCTTGGTTTGTCATAATTAATTTAAGATTATCACCAACTCTTACACCACCAAGATCTTCTGCAACAGTTTCACCGACTACTATTGAATTTCTAGCATAGACATACTGACCTTCACTAATTGTTGTATGAATTTTTGATGCAAGAATATCAGATACAGGTTCTACACCTACTACTGGAACATCAAATTCTTCATTAAATTTTCCCATGCTTCTAAATTCTATGTCTGCACTGCCCGAAAGCCGGGGTGTCGCGGACTGAACCAACGGTACTCTTTCAAACCAATTTGTATAAACTACATGAGATCTTTCTATTGTTGCTTCTTCTTCATGACTCACAAAGATGTCACCAAATCTGTAATCAGTCATATCACGAATAATTGCATCATAAATTCCCTGAAAAATTACAAAATTAACATGAATTACTAAAATTCCAATTGATACAGCAAGAACAGCACCAATTAGACTACCTCTCTTGTTTGCAAGCATTCTAGCTGCTAGATTAACCCTATAATCCATGTTCTACTATGAAATGTCGAATATATAATACTGATCAGCTATAGTGCTAACATTTAGGACATTATTACCTAAAAAGGCTAGATTTATTAGATTAACATACTATTTACTTGACATATTGGACATTTTAGACATGAAAATTCTCAGTCGATTACTGAATAATTGCAGGAAACCAGATAGACAAATCGGGATGGAATTAGGAATTTCCGGAGGAGCAGTTGGTTCAAGGATTAACAAAATGGAAAAGTTAGGAATCATAGAAAAATTTTGTCTTAAAGTTGAACCACCACTGTTGGGATTAAACATGTTTTACATTGTAGTAAATAGTCAAAACCAAAAAGAAATTATAAAAAATGTAAAGTTAGCTGGAATGCCATTTGCAATTGTTCCATGTGTTGGTGGAATTACAGTTATTGGTGTAATAGTGAAAGAAGATATGCAACAAAAAATTGAGTTGTTGCAGAAATTAATGGAAGATGTACGTGTGATGTCAGTTTTTGAAGCAGATAATACAAAAATTACACATAATCTTACTAGAACAGATTTAGAAATTCTGAATGAGTTAATACAAGATCCTAGAAAAAGAATTGAGCAGTTATCAAAAGATACTGAATTATCAACAAAAACAATTAACAGAGGATTAGAAAAACTACAAAATAACGAATCAATTCAGTTTACACTCATATATGATCCTAGCAAAATTGAGGGTTTCTTATGTTATGCAGTAGTAGCTATGACACAAGAGGATATTCCAAAAATGCTCAAGAAATTTGAAGATGAGTTTGGAGAAGATTATCTAATGACACCATTCTTAGCAAAAAATCAAGTTGTTCTATTTTTGTATAGTGAAAGTATTTTCAAGATGGATGAAATGACAGAAAGAGTGGCTAAAGTAGAAGGAACTATAACAACTGAATTATTTATTCCAAAAAAAATAGATATGCCTGAAAAATGGTTAGAAAAAAGATTAGAAACGCTAACAAAGTCACAAACATTACATCTTTCTCAGGTAAATTAAAAATGAAAAAAGAAAAACTGTACAAAGGAAAATTGTTTGAAATAAATGCATATCATATGCAAGTAGAACATAGAAAAGTTAGACGAGAAGTTATCGAACACCCAGGAGCTGCTGCAATGCTTGCATTTGATGAAAAAGGCAAAGTGCTTTTAGTAAAACAACATAGATTCCCTCACGGATATATTTTAGAAATTCCAGCTGGAACTTTGGAAAAAGGAGAAAAACCGATTGATTGTGCATATAGGGAAATTATAGAAGAAACTGGCTACAAGGCCAAAAAGATGACTAAATTAGTCTCATATTTCCCTTCAGTAGGCTATAACAAAGAGGAAATTCACATTTTTGTTGCATCAGGAACAAAAAAGGAGTTTGACTTGAAACTAGATAATGATGAGTTCATCACAGTTGTAAAAATGGATATTAAAAGATTAATTGGAATGATTAAAGCTGGAAAAATTATTGATTCCAAAACAATTTGTGCAGTAATGATTTATGCTGCAAAGAAAAAATTACTATAATTATTTGTAACTTGGTTTAACCAAATCAGTAATATCAGACCAAGATTGTAAAATCTTTTCAAACATATAGATAAGATCAAACAATGCAAGTGAAATTTGTTTTTTATTTTCTAAAGAAGAGCGAATTTTAGAAATTTTTGCAGAATTGTTTCTTTGTAGTGTAATTGCATTAATTGCAAGGGATCTATCATTAGAAATAAAAGAATCAATTGATTTGGATTGTATTTCAGGCATGTCTTTTGTGAATCCATGTAATTTTTTTAATTCAGTTTTAGAGAGATTTGATTTAATTAAAGATTCAGCTAGCTCAACAACAGTATCACCAGCTATTTCAAGTGTATTTGCAGCAATTCTATAATCAAGAATATCAATATTTTCAAGATTAAAAATACCTGCTAATCTAGTATCCATAATGGTACTACGAATTAATCTAACAAGAAGAAAATATTGTCTGTTTATTTCTGCATCACGATTTGAGATAGTTTCAAGATTTGTTTTATCGCCACTTTCCAAAGAGGATACAACATCAGTAAACATTCCAAGTGCAATTGAACTCATTCGTTTTAAGATATTTTGTGGGTTTACAGATGTTTCATCAAGTAAAAATTGAACAGAAATGTTTGTTGCATCTTCATCAATAATTTCCATTCCCACCAATCTTCTCATAGAACCACGTACACTTTCTCTATCAGCAATTGAGATAGGGGATTTACTGACAATTTTAATGATATCATAACCTAAAAGATATGCGCCGGTAATTGTTGGAACAATACTTTCTCCTTTTGGTAAAGGATATGAAATTTCAATTTCTTTAGAAGGTCTTTTACTTAGTTGGGTCCTGATAGAAAGATTGTTTTGATTTGTTTCAATCTCAACTTGATTAGTTTTATCCAAATTATTTGCATCAATCCATTCTTTGGGCAATGATACCAAAATGCTACTTCCAATCTTTTGTAGGCGTCGTGTGAACGTGGTCAATTTATACTAATTTATACTATTTAAGCCAAGTATTAATATTTTCCATCTATGTCGGTTTGATCATAATGGCGACAGCATTTTGTCCTGCACACATTACAGGTTTTTTCAAGGCAGAATTAGACAAAGAGGATTCCAAGCAGTTAGGTTCTCTTGGGGCAGGATTTTCTATACAAAAAGGCGTCAAAACTACAGTTTCAGTTAGAGAGAAAACAAAACATGACATTTCAAATTTCTCAATCAAAGTGAATGGTTTTGAATCAGGAGATATGCGTGTATCAGAATTAGTACTTAGTAAATTTCCTATAGATAAAAAATTCATTGATGTAACACATGAAATTGATGTTCCCGTAGGATATGGGTTTGGATGTAGTGCGGCAGTTGCGTTATCATTATCTATTGCATTAAATGATGCGTTAGGATGTAAACTATCTAAAATTCAAGTGGCACAAATTGCACACGATGTTGAAATAGATTGTAAAACAGGATTAGGAGATGTTTTGGCATCATATCATGGAGGATTTGAAATTAGAGTGAAACCTGGTGCACCAGGTATTGGTGAAGTAAAGAAAATGAATTCGATGGACAAGCATGATGTTATAATAATTTGTTTTAATCCAATTTCAACAAAAAAATTTCTTAAAGAAAAAATTTCATCAATTAACGGTTTAGGAGGAAAGATGGTGAAAAAACTAATTGAAAGTAATGACACTGAAGAATTTCAGGATATGTCAGTAAAATTTGCAAAATATGTTAACGTTATAACGCCAAAAATGAATCAGGTAATCAATCTTTTACATAAAAATGGAATAAAATGTGGTGTTGCGTTATTTGGTGAAACAATTTTTTCATTAGTAACAAAAGATGAAAAAAATAAAGTAAAAGAAATTCTCAAACAATTTGATGATGGATTAATAATTACATCAAAAATTGACAATTCTGGTGCCAGATTACAATAAATTTTTTGATGCATATGAATATTCCAAAGTCTCATCCTCGATATCTATCTCTTCAAACTAGAGAAAAATTGGTTAATGGTTTTGTTAATAATTTAGTAGCAAAAGAAGGATTGTTAGCTCATGGGAGAGGTGAAGCATTTGATTATCTTATTGGTGAAAAAACTACAAAATCTGCAAAAAATGCCATCAAGGCTGCAGCATACATGTTGAATCAGGCACAGAATTCTGTAATTTCTGTTAATGGTAATTTTGCTGCACTTTGTCCAAAAGAAATTATACAATTAGCAAAAACAACAAACTCAAAGATAGAAGTAAATTTGTTTTATTCAAGTGAAAAACGAAAAAAAGCAATTTCAAAAATTTTGAAAAAATCAGGTGCAAAACAGGTTTTAGGAATGGACAAAAAACAATCTGCCAAACTAAAAGGAATAGACAGTGCTAGAAGAATTGTTGATAAGAATGGAATTTTTTCTGCAGATGTAGTCTTGGTTCCATTAGAAGATGGAGATAGAACAATTGCTCTAAAAAAGGCAAAAAAGAAGGTCATAACCTTCGATCTAAACCCTCTGTCTAGAACAGCCCAAACCGCAGATGTCACGATTGTAGATAATGTCACTAGATCCATGAAACTACTTGTTTCTGAATCAAAAAAATCTGGAAGAAAGGTTACATTTGATAACAAAAAAAATCTAAAATCGTCAATTTTAGAAATTCGTAAAAATCTAGAAAGGAGAGCAAAAAATGCCTAACACAGTTAATGATATTATTCAGATGAAATCTAGAGAAAAAATTACTGTCTTAACAGGATATGATTCAACTATGGCAACATTATGTGATAAGGTTGATGTAATTCTGGTCGGAGACAGTGCTGGAATGGTAATGCTAGGTTATGATGATACTCGAGATGTGACAATGGATGATATGATACGTTTCACAACAGCTGTAAAAAATGCAAAAACTGATTCATTAATTGTTGCAGATCTTCCAATTAATTCCTATGAAAACGAGGATTCTGCTATTACTAATTCAAAAAGACTTGTACAAGCAGGTGCACATGCAGTAAAACTTGAAGGTGGAAAAGAGATTGAAAAAATTATCAAGGCTGTAGTTGATTCAGGAATTCCAGTTATGGGACATTTAGGATTACTACCACAGACTGCAGAAAAATATTCTGTTCAAGCAAAGAAGAGTAGTGATGCAGTAAATTTGTTAGAAGATGCTAGAATTTTAGAAAAAGCAGGAGTGTTCAGTATTGTTTTTGAGATGGTTACCAGAGATGTTGCAAAAATTATTACAGAAAGTGTGAAAGTCCCAACAATTGGTATTGGTTCAGGCAAAAATTGCGATGGCCAAGTATTGGTTGTTCATGATATGTTAGGAATGTTTGAAAAAATAAAGCCAAAATTTGCAAAAAGATATCTAAATTTATCAGAGGATATTAGAAATGCAATAAACTCATACGTAAAAGATGTAAAAGAAGAGAAATTTCCTGAAGAAGAACATACGTTTTCTATGGAAAAAGAAGAGTTAGAAAAGTTGGAGAAAGAGATTGGTTAAAAAATTACCACACCCATCACTTGACATAGTTGATAGCCACGGTACAGAACTTGCTGGAAAAAATATAGTTCTATGTGTTGCAGGTTCAGTTGCAGCATACAAGTCAATTGAACTTGCAAGATTATTGATGAGACATGGGGGAAATGTCAAATGTGTAATGTCAAATGCAAGTACAAAATTAATCAAGCCTGATTATATGAAATGGGCTACAGGAAATAATGTAATTACAAAATTAACTGGAGATATGGAGCACATTGAATTAGCCGATTACAAAAGATCTGATTTACTAATTGTATATCCATCAACTGCAAACACCTTAGGAAAACTAGCAACAGGAATTGATGATACACCAATTTCTACAGTCCTTACTGTTGCATTTGGCTCAAAAATTCCAATAATTATGGGGTTAGCAATGCATCGTTCTATGTATGAAAATGCCGCAGTCAAGAAAAACATGAATTTCTTAAGAAAAAAGATAGATTTTGTATCACCACAAATGATTGAAGGAAAAGCAAAAGCCCCAGAACCTGAAGATGTTCTATTATTTGTTTTAAAGAAATTTGGTGGATCAGAAAAATTGCGTGGTAAGAAAATTCTGATGACAGCAGGACCAACTGTAGAAAAAATAGATTCTGTTCGCGTAATAACAAATCAAAGTTCTGGAAAAACAGGTACCTTGTTGGCATCAGAATTAATTTCTGCAGGAGCCAAAGTTACTCTGGTATATGGCCCAGGAACAAGTGAACCACCAAAAGGTGCAAAGATAATTCGAGTTAATTCAGTTGATGAAATGAATAAAGCGGTAAAAGAGGCTCTAAAGAAAAAATTTGATATTGCAATAATGACAGCTGCTGCATCAGATTATGTAGTCAAAAATGCTATTTCAAGTAAGATAAAAAGTGACAAAAAGGAAATTAATGTGAAACTAGTAAAAGCACCAAAAATTATTGACATTATCAAGAATAAACAAAAGGAGATTTTCCTTGTTGGTTTCAAGGCTGAAACTGATATTTCTAAAAAAGAATTAGTTAGTCGTGCAAAAAAGAAATTAAAAGACTCTAAAGCAGATATGATAGTTGCAAACGATATTGGTCGTAACTATAACAAAGATCCAAATTATAATGAGATAATTATTGTTGACTCTAAAAGTACAACAAAAATTCCAAGAACTAAAAAAGAAAGACTTTCAAAAATAATTTGTAAAAACATTGAAAAAAGAATCTAAAGGTACAAAATACAAACAACGTACCATTTCAGTTTGGAATGAGGTTGCACCGTTTTATCATAAACGATGGGCAAAAAATGAAGTCGGGCCATTTGGTGTAACAAAAAAATTATTAGAACTATCAAAAATTAAAAAAAGTGATACAGTTTTAGATCTTGCATGTGGTACAGGACTTGTTACAAAAAAACTGATTAGAAAAGTTGGAAGTAAAGGTCAGATTTATGCAATAGATTCATCAGAATCTGCACTTAAAATAGCAAAAAAATGGACAGGGGATGCTAAAAATTTACATTTCATCAGAGCAGATGCAGAGAAAGTTCAATTTGAGACAAAATTTGATGCAATAACATGTCAGTATGCATTGTTTTTTTTCCCTAACGAGCAAAAAGTTCTGAAAAATATGAAAAAATTATTGAAAAAAGACGGTACAATCACACTTGCAGTTCATGGGAAATATAATGTTCCATACTTTGATTGTATTTTAGAATCAGTAAAGAAATTCATCCCAGATTACTTACCAAAATATCCAGAGATGGATAGATTTGGTACAAAAGAAACATTTGCAGATGCAATCAAAAAAGCAGGATTTAAGAAAATTGTTGTGAAGAAGTTTGTTTTCAAATATAGTCCAGGCACATTTTCAGACTATTGGAATAATTACAAAAAACATCTGTCAAAACCTCTAAGAGAAAAGTTCGATTCCTTAACAAAATTTCAAAAAGCCAATCTTAGAGAAATGATCAAAGACAAAACGCTCGAGTATACCAAAAAAAATGGAAAAATTGCATTCCCATGGGAAGTACTAGTTCTAACAGCCAAAAATTAGCAGACATCAGACATAAATTCAGATTAAGAATGCATTTAGAGTGTGAAAGTTAGAAGAAAACGACTTTTGAAACACTGTAAAGAAATTACAGGTTGTGATATGATAGTTGCATTAGAACCTGAAAATCTATTTTACATGACCGGATTTTGGGGAGAGGCAATTGGAATTTTAGAAAAGAACGGAAAGACCACAATTATTGCACCAGAATTAGAAGTTGGACGAGCTAAAGAAGAAGGAGTTGATTGTGAAGTGATTCAATCTGATCGTGGTATGAGTTCTTTGTTAACATTAAAGAAATTTCTAAAAGGAAAGGTCTGTACAGATTGCCAGAATTATCCTGTAATGCAATCACTGAAAAAATCATTTCCAAAAATAAAAAGTTCAATTGAGCCATTCAATAAATCAAGAGAAGTAAAAGATGATGCTGAAATTAAAATTCTAAAAAAAGCATCTAAGATAATCGATGAAATGTTTGGGATTTGTCAGAAGAAGATTAAAGCTGGACAGAAGGAATCAGAGCTTCAAGCAATTTTAATGTCGTATGCAGTTGAAAATGAAATGTTTGATACTGGTTATCGCTCTACATTAAATCCTTTAATTATTGCAGGTGGACCAAATGGTGCATTACCACATGCACAAGTAACTAATAGAAAATTTAAAAAAAATGAATTGATTGTTGTTGATTTAACATTACGCTACAAAGGATATGTTTCAGATGCAACAAGAACATTTGCAATAGGAAAAATATCTAATGAAGAAAAAAATGTTTATGAGATTGTTAAAGAGTCACAAAAAGCGGGACTGAAAGCGGTAAAACCAAAAATTGATTGTAAAAAAGTTGATAATGCATGTAGAGAAATTATTGATGAATCAGGTTATGGAAAATATTTCATTCATTCAACAGGACATGGAATAGGATTGGATGTACATGAATTACCAACAATTGGACCACGTAGTTCTACAAAGTTAGAGAAGAACATGGCAATTACTGTTGAACCAGGCATTTACATTCCAAAAAAGTTTGGTGTACGAATTGAAGATTCATTAGTTGTGACACAAAAAAATCCAATCTTACTACACAAATTTACAAAAGAACTTCTAACACTTTAGACATTATTATTCAGGGTAATTACGCACAAAAAATTTTGTCAATTTTTTTTAAGATCAAAAGAGTTTATGAAGGTGTAGATCGCCAGTAAGCTCATGCAAAAGCAAGAAAATACAACTTACTTGAAAGCAATTACTATTCGTGATCCAAGCGATTTGCATTCAATTAAAGAGGATATCAAAAAAGGCATGGTGTTAATTTTGAGAGTTACACCATTAGCACAAAAAGATGTTGAAAAATTACGCAAAGTTGTTGAAGAACTCTATGTTATTGCACGCAATGCAGAAGCAGACATTGCAAGATTAGGAGAAGAAAGAATTATTGTGACTCCACCAAATGTAAAAATTTGGAAACCAGATTATGATTTAAAATAATTTTATTGCTTCTTGAACTTGTGGATAATGAGTTGTTACTCTATACATTCTATTAATTGCTGATGAGAGGTTTTGTGATTTTCTTCTTTCTCCGTGGTTAACTAAAACTCTACGAAGTTTTGGTCTTAATCTTTGTACATATGACATTAATTGGTTGTAGTCACTGTGACCACTAAATCCTTCAAGTTTTTCTGTACCACAGTTAATTGTAACAACTTCCACTTTGCCATCTCTACCCATGATAGTTACTTGTCTTGCACCATCCATGACTCTTCTTCCTAAAGTTCCATTAACCTGATAAGAAACAAAGAGAATTTTGTTTTTTGGGTTTGGCGCAAAGTTTCTGAAATATTCTAAGACTGGACCACCTTCAAGCATACCAGATGTAGCAATAACAATGCAAGGAGTATCTTCTCTTAACGGTTCATCTCTTCCATCTGCGTGTTCGATATTTGTGAAATATTCAGAATCAAATGGATTATCATCAGTTTCTAGAATTTTTTGTTTTAATGATCTTTCAAGATATTCAGGATGTGCCTCATGTATTGCGGTTGCTTCTTGAATCATTCCTTCCATGAAAACAGGAGATTCTATTAACTGACCAGATTTCATGTACTTGTCAATAACCATCATTAGTTCTTGTGCACGACCTACTGCTGGAATTGGAATGAGAACTTTGCCACCACCTTTGAGAATTTCATTTACAGATTTGATAAATGCACCTTCAACTTCTTCCCTTGTAGGCTGGATGTCTTCTTTTGCACCGTATGTACTTTCTACCAGTAAGGTTTCTACACGTGGGAATCTTGTATCAGCACTTTCTAAAAGCATACTTTTTCCATATTTGATATCACCAGAGTAAACAAAATTATGATCACCATTACCAATGTGGAAATGACATGATGCAGAACCTAAAATATGACCAGCATTTGCCAATACAAGTTTGATATCAGGAGAAATATCAGTTACAGTTCCATATGACAAACCAATAGTTTGTTTCATAATTTGATGAACATCTCTTTCAGCATACATTGGGGTACGCCCCTGTGCACCTGCAACCTTGATTGCATCTAATTGAATTAAGTTCATCATAGGAAGAGTAGGTTCTGTACAGTAGATTGGTCCTCTGTACCCATATTTTGTTAAAACAGGTAGAAATCCCGTATGATCTAGGTGTGCATGTCCAATAACAATAGCATCTAACTCATCTAATGAAATATTGGCCCAATCCAAACGAGGGTATGCTTCAGATGGAGTTCGAGCACCCGGATTAACACCGCAATCAATCAAAACTTTGCTATCTGGCGTAGTCAATAACATACAAGAACGACCAACTTGCCCGAATCCTCCTAATGTTAGCAAGGATACTTCGGATTTTTGAACAAGTCTAGGTCTGAAAATTTCTTCTCCAACAGATTTTAGCTGTTTTGCTCTATCTGCTGATGAGATTTTTAATTGATAATTGATTGATTTTATTGTGTTTGATGGCTTTGTAGTTGATTTTCTTATTCTTAGTCTCCAACCAGTCTGTTCAGTAACTTCAGTATGATTGAACTCCTCAGCATTTCTTTGACATAGCCATGGCCTTTTTACTTCAATTGAAACCTCACCAGTTGCAGTATCAAAAAATGTAGCTTCTAATCCTGCATCATCTGGAACTAAGGCGTCTAAAATTTTTCTTGCGTCTTCTTCAGATTTTCTAATTTTCTCATCTGTTCGTATTACAATTCGTTTTTTAATTTGATTTACAAGATTGGAAATTATTTCATTATTTTCCATCAAGAAACGTGGTTTGTCTGTATAAAGAGCAATACGAGGTCCTTCATAATCAATTTTTGTGACATTTGCATCTTTGGGTATACTTGTCAGTATGGTAGCCATTATATTCTGACTAGATTGATCTGCTTGCTGCTGTTGTTTTTTTTGCAATTATTCTAAAGAGGAAGTACTGCTTTCTTTTGTTCTTCTGTTAAAAGACGGAATCCATTTTTATCAACCAATGCTACGTTGATTCCGTCACCAGTTCCAATATTTCGTGTTATGGCTGCTTTGACTGCACGTAATGCAACAACTTTTGCATCTTCTAGTGTCAAGTCTTTGTTGTATTCTTCTTCTAACAGACCATATGCAACTGGAGAACCACTACCAGTTGTTACATAATTTTTATTTTCTACAGATCCAAACATGTCGATATTAAATAATGAAGGACCTTTTGCATCAACACCACCTACTAAGATGTCTGCAATGAATGGATAACCTCTATTTTGATGGAACATTAAAGAGGTTAGTCTTGCTAAGGAGTTAACTGGAATTGGTTCTTGGTTTTGAATTCTATGTAAATTTGCATGATAACGTAATACATCGACAATATTTTGTGCATCTGCTACACCACCTGCTAATGTAAGACCAACATGTTGTTCAATTTTTTGAATTTTCATTGTATTATTATTTGCAATAAAATATCCTGCACTGGCTCTCATATCAGCACATAAGACAACACCGTCTGTAGCCTTGATACCTACAGTGGTTGTTCCGTGTAATATTTTTTCTTCTACATTGTTTGACATAAGATAACCTCGTTTTGAGATAATATCAATGATATTAGACCCTTTTAAATAACTTTGTCATAAGAACGAAGTGTTGAGCAAGAAGAGTGGAAAATCGCATACAATGGAACTCCCAAGACAGATCGTTGTCGGTGAAAAAAACATTGGACAAGTGGGAGAATTTTTACGATCACTTTCCAACCCAAAAAAAGTTTCAATAATTTCAGGAAAAAATGTAAAAAAGATAATTGGAAAAGAGATTGACGAATCATTAAAAAATTCAAAGATAATGGCTGTATGGCATCTAGCAAAATCAAATCAAGTAAAGGAAACAGCTACGATTCAAAAAAAGGTAAAATCAACAAAAAGTGATATTATCATAGGTTTAGGAGGAGGACGTTCAGTAGATATTGCAAAATTATGTGCATTTAATCTGAAAAAACCATTTGTCAGTATACCTACCTCTGCCTCTCATGATGGAATTGCAAGCCCATTTGTTTCAGTAAGAGGGGATAAACCACACTCACTAGTAGCAACTGCACCACTTGGCGTGTTTGTAGATTTGGACATAATCAAAAAGGCTCCTAGAAAATTACTTGCAAGTGGATGTGGAGATTTGATGGCAAAGGTAACTGCGGTTCATGATTGGGAGTTAGGTCGTGACAAAGTAGGGGAGTATTATGGAAGATATTCAGCAAATCTTGCTTCAATGAGTGCAGAAATACTAATTGAAAGTGCTGAGAATTTTTCAAAAAAGAACATAGATGTTAGAGTTATTGTTGAAGCATTAATCAGTGCAGGAGTTGCATCATGTATTGCTGGAAGCAGCAGGCCTTGTTCAGGTGCAGAGCATCTATTTTCACATGCAATTGATCATTTAGAATTTGGAATTGGATTACATGGAGAAAAATGTGGTATTGGTTCCATAATGATTGCAAAACTGCAAGGACAAAATTGGAAGGAGATTGTTAAGACACTAAAAAAATCTGGTGCACCAACAACAGCAAAAGAGATTGGATTAAAACCAAAAACATTAGCTAAAGCAATGGTCATAGCACAATCATTACGACCTGAGAGATATACAATACTAAAAGAAGTTAAAATGACTGAGAAAGATGCATTAAAGCTTGCAAAAACTACAGGCGTTCTCTAATTACTTAGATTTTTTTTCAGCAGGTTTTGCTGGTTTTTCTTCTTTTTTGGCTGTTTTATTCTCGTATGATTCTACAAAGTTTACTTTAGTTAGGGCTGGAACAAATTTGAACAAGTCCATTTGAGTAAAGTGTTTGATTATTGCTAATCCATCTGCTCTGTAAATTTCTTCAGGTATTGTAATGTCTACTACACCACCAGTTTTTTTGAAATTAATTTTATCATTTTCTACTGGCAGTCTTGATTTTAAAATTTCAGTTACTTTGTCGTCATCTGAATCAAGAGATTTTTTTATATCAACATCATATACGATTGTTTTTCCTGCAAATCTATGATTATAATCAATTTGAACTCTACCTGAACCAATAAAACGAATAATTCCTTTTTTGTTATCAATTTCAACAGTATCGCCTACTGATACTTTTTCTGCATCTTCCCCAAGTTTTCTTAGAGGAATCATTCTAACTTTACCTTTATCTCTTGCACCAAATCCTTTCTCAGCTGAAACTTCAATTGTCTTTTTTTCACCTGCTTTTGTTTCAGGTAAAGCATCATCTAGTCCTTTGAGAACCCAAGCTTCTCCTACAGAAACTAATTTTGGCATATATTTTATGTTAGGATCATGGATGGAGTGTTTTTTTGCATCATCTTCATTTGTGGTTTCAAAAACTTCACCACTATCTTTGATCTTAGCGGTGTAGTCAAGTAAAATTAATTGTCCTTTTTTGAATGTCAACGTAGTCGATTTTGAATTTCCTTATATTAAGTTAGAGCGACTCTAATGGCTTTAGTTTTTCTTCAGCAAGTTTTAGACCTGCTTGAGTGTCGGTATCGTATCCCATCATTGATAATGTTGATGCAATTCCAGATATGCATCTCATTACATGATAACGATCAACTTCACCCATACAACCAACTCTGAAAACTTTGCCTTTTAGATTTCCAAATCCACCTGCAACTAGAATTCTAAATTTCTTTGCAAGTGTATCTCTGAAGATTTTATCTTCTAGTCCATCTAGATAGTTTAATGCAATTACAACAGTAGAACGGGAGTTTTCGTCTGCAAATGGTGTTAATCCAATTGCAGATAGTCCAGAGTATAATGCATCTGAACATATTCTATGTCTTTGAATTCTTTTTTCCATTCCTTCTTCAAGAATAATTCTCATTGCTTCTCTGTATGCGTATAGTACAGGTAATGCAGGAGTGAAAGGTGTATGTTTTGCTTCTTCATAATATTTGAAGTATCTTGGTAAATTGAAGTACATTGTGTTAGGTGGATTATCTTCCATGTATTTTCTAGTTCTACCATTAATACAAATTGGTGAGATTCCTGGTGGACATGCAAATGCTTTTTGTGCACCAGTCATTGCAATGTCAATTCCCCATTTGTCCATGTGAAGTTCTTCACCACCGACAATAGATACACCATCTAAAACATAGTAAGAATCGTTTCTTGATGTTAGATCTTTAATTCTATCCAAATAATTAATCATAGTTCCAGTTGATGTTTCATTCCATACACAATAGAATGCTTTAACATCTTTGTTGTTATCAAATGCTTCTTTTACTTGATCAAAAGTTGCATTAACACCTGGTTCAGTTTGAATTCTAATTGCCTGACCGCCGGCCCATTCAATTTGTTGTGCTAAACGAGTACTAAATTCACCGTTAACAGGAATGATTACTTTGTCATCCTTTTTGACTAAATTTACAACAGAGCATTCTGTTGCACCAGTACCAGAAGCAGATAGACAAACTGCATCTCCTTCTGTTTCAAATATTTTTTTTGTGTTATCTACACATTCTTCGTATAGTTCAACAAAATCATCGCTTCTGTGGTTAATTGATGGAGTAACCATTGCACGTGTAACACGTTCTGGTACGTTTGTTGGACCAGGTAACATAACTAGATATTCCAAATTTAATTTCTCCTAAGCTTGACCTGTTTGAAGGTTATTTATAATTAAAGATCTTCCAACCGTTTTTTTGCATCAATTTGTGTTAAAACTTCTACAGTTCCCGAAGGGAGGAATTGTTTCCAATTTTGATCGGTTAGTATAAGATTTCGTATGTTAGTTCCAGACAAATCACTGCGGGATTTCAAATCTACAGCAATTATGGATTTTCCTCGTTTACCGTAAAGCTCATGTGTAAAGTCATCATTTGAAAAAACTACATCATATTGAGGAATTGTCTCATCAACAAGATGAGTCCACTTTGAATGGTCATCAACATCAGGAATGTAGTGTAGTGACACATTTTTTTCTATTTCACTATTCATAGATGACAAAATCATCTTTTTTCTTTCATCAGCGGTAAAGGGATTTCTTTTTTCGTGACTCTTGTTTGAACTTCCTATTCCAACATGAAGATGTTCAACTTTTGATAATGCAAATTTTATTGCCTCTAAATGTCCCAAGTGAAATGGTTGAAATCTGCCTATTAGAAATCCAATCATAACTGTCCACCAGCATTGAGTACTGCTGCTAAGAACAAGATTATGATAGACAAGACAACGGTTACCTCTCCTAGTATGATAATTTTTTTTCTTAATTTTTGTAATTGTTCTTGAGGCATTTCTTTAGCAATAATTTTGTCTTCAACATCTTTTCTGATTATTCTTACATGAACAGCATATAGAACTAACAAGGCTGCAACTAAGATCATTTTAATAATTAAAACATGACCATAACTGGTTTCATACAAGATATCAGATTTTTGTAACACAAGATGTGCCTGATACATTCCTGTTGCAATCAAAATGAATAACGCAGGTAAAGCAAGTTTGTTAAAACGTCTTCCAACTTGCACCATCAATTGTATTCTTTCTTCAACAGGCATTGACATTTTTTTTAAAATTGGTGCAAATACTACACCTATGAATAAGGAACCACCAACCCATATTGCAGCACTTGTAATGTGAATCCATGTTAGTAATGCTTGCTCTAATGCCATGACAATTGATGATTAGAACTCTATTTGACTCTTAACAAGGTTTTTTAGTATAAAATAAAAAAAATTATTAATGAATCCACCAGGTCGTTCGATACTTGTTATTGCAATTGTTGCATTATTAGGAATGATGGGAGGAATTGTTTATTATGCAAGTTTGGATAATGACGATCTTTCTATGGCTACAATTGAATTACAATCTGTTGAACTAACAGATGTGAACAGTGTTGAGAGCCGTGCAACACTACAAGTTATATTTCTTGTAGCAAATCCAGGTGAAGTTACAGTTACTGTGCCAGTAATTACCTATCAGTTGTATGCTGATGGAAGTCAAATTGGTCAGGGAACATATTCAACAGAAGATGTGGCAATGCCAGGTCGTGCAGCATTTTATCCTGATGCAGAGATTCCATTAAAAAATAAATTAACTATTGTAATGTCAGATATTAACAAAACCGTTTATGACAAAATAATTAGTGGGCAAACAATTCAATATAGTGCAACAGGTATGATGACAGTAGAATCAGCATGGAGCATTGTTGAACTAGATTTTGATACTAGATCTTAATTTTAAAATTTAGAGTGGGCCGGGAGAGATTTGAACTCTCGATCACTGCCGTGTCGAGGCAGTATCATAACCAAACTAGACCACCGGCCCGTGAATTAAAAAATTTGAAAGAACATTATTAACGTTTAAGAGGTGATGTAAATGAGGCTAGAAAATTGAACGACGAATTTACAGATGATGAAAAGGCAGGATTTTACAAAGCAATCTACTCTAGAAGAGATGTTAGGTCACATTTTACACAAGAACCAATTAATGAAGAAACATTAACGAAAATCCTTCATGCTGCACATCACGCACCATCTGTGGGATTCTCACAGCCATGGAACTTTATTTTGATAAAAGATATGAAAACAAAAGAAAAAGTCAAAGAATCTTTTCAAAAAGAACATGAGAAGGCATCAAAATTAGTTGAAGACCCAAAAAGATCTGAATATCTTTCTCTAAAGTTAGAAGGAATAATGGAATCAGACGTTAATGTTTGCGTTACATACGATCCAACAAAATTTGGACCTTTCATTATTGGAACAACAAGTATTCCTGAAGCAGGAATTTACAGTGTTTGTGGTGCCATACAGAATTTGTGGTTGGCAGCAAGAGCAGAAAATATTGGTTTGGGGTGGGTCAGTATAGTATCTAATGATGTATTAAGAAAAGAATTGAACTTACCTGAACATATTGTACCTGTTGCATATCTTTGTCTTGGACATGTAACAAATTTTGAAGCAAAGCCAGATTTAGAACGCTCAGGTTGGCTTCCAAGATTAGATCTAAAAGATGTCATTTATTTTGAAAAATGGGAACAAAAAGAAGACGAATCTTGGAATATAATTAAAAAAATGATTGAATCCAATCTCAAGTAAGCTTAAATTATTTCAAGTTATTTTTCTGCTGGGCTCGTGGCGCAGCATGGATAGCGCAGTAGCTTCCTAAGCTATAGGTCGAGGGATCGAAGCCCTTCGAGCCCGCTTTTTTATTACTTAAATTATGTATGAATGGGAGAAGAACATGAAGGTTGTAGTTTTATCGGGAAGTCCAAGAAAAAATGGGAATACACAGATCATGATGAAACATGTACTAGAATATGTAAATCAAAAAGACGTAGAGGTAAAATTTATCAATTTAGCCGAAGATGGTTTTGAATCTTTCAAAGGAGCTGCAAATGAGGTTAATTACAATGAAAAAACGTTACAGGCAGCCAAGGACATAACAGACGCAGATGTGTGGTTAGTAGGAATACCAGTTTACAATTCTATGTTTAGTGCAGCCTTGAAAAATATTTTTGAGTTCATAAATTACAAAGAAACTGAAGGAAAAACAGCAGGATTGGCAATTGTTGCTGGAGGAACAATTAGCTTTGGAGATGTACAGACATTATTTACACAATTAATGTCATATTTCAGAGTAATTACAAATCCTACCGTTGTCTATTCAACAGGAGAAGCAATTGAGGATGGAAAGATTTCAGATGATGAAGTGAAATCTAGATTAAATGAAATGGTAGATAAAACATTAGGAATAGCAAAAAAAGATTAGATTAGATTTTGACCTGTAATTTGGATTGATTTGAAGATTTTAACTTCATAGTTACCTTCGTAAACAGTAACTACATTATTTCCATCCAGATTTCTTGCACGAAATTTGTATTCGTATGTACCATCTTCATTTACATTTGTTTGTGCAAAATGAACTGGTTCATCATTTTGATAGATTTGAAGTATTACAGGATAACCTTCTGCATGATTTTCTACTGTACCCTCAATGAATCCCCATGGCATTGTGTTGTCAGAAGGAATAGACATTGGTACAACTGTTTTTGTTAGTTGTACACCATCATTGGTAGATAGCACAGTTGTGTTAGAGTCTGCAAATGATGGTGACATTCCAATCATTGCAACTAAAACAAATAATCCGGCAAAAATTCCATATTTTGTCTTCATTAAAAAAAATATTGCATCAATAATATATTAAGATGACTGATAAATCATCATGATGGAAATAGAACCAGAACAGAAATGTCTATGCGAATGTCACTTTGGTGGAGCAGAGAGCTGTCCTAGTTGTAAGAAGAACCATAATTTTGAATTCAAGTGTGAACACTGTAAAGAATAATTATTTTTGTTGTGCTAACATCTTTAGATTATAAATTTCTGCACGAATTGTTTCAATTTCAACTTTGGTCTTTAGATTTTCAATTTCGTTTTTTAGATGTGTAATTTCTTCATCTTTTGCATCATGTACATCAGAAAGATCTTTTTCTAATCCTAGTTTGTATGTGGTGATTTCTTTTTCTGTTAACTCATTGTTTTTTTTTTCGTCATGAGAATGATCGGCTCCATGATTGCGATCTGCTGCTAATTGAGCAATCCAAATGACGAACACCATGAACCACATGATTGGTACAGCCATTGTGAAGATGAATGATAATGATGGTGCAAAGTCAACTAATGGAAAGTATAATCCAGTCAAAATAGCTGCCCATACGCCAGAAACAAGCGTAGCAAGATGGTTTTTCACATAACCCATTGTTCAACAAGAAAAATATCCAAAATATAACGTTAATGGTAGATTTTTAGAATTAGATCGATATAGAAAAGAGGATTATTGCTCTGCAGTTGCTTCTACAGTAGCAGTTGATGTTTTAGTATCAGACTGTAAGATTTGGATTTTCTCTAATAGTTCGTTTCTCAAATCACGAGCAACTCTTCTTACAGTTGGTCTTGGAACTCCTAATTCATCAACGACTTTAGTATAGATATCTTGTTTGTCTGTTACACCTTTATCGAGCAGAGAATTGATTGCTGCTTTGATTACAGTGCTTTGATTAGTACGATTCACAAGGATCGTGTAATACTGATCTATATAAAATTTCAATTGTTAAAATTGTAGAAACGTCATTCGCAGCTTTATGAAAAAAAGTCATGAAATTATTACAATGATAAAAGGTTTTCATTGAAAAAATAATTAATGAAC
This sequence comes from Candidatus Nitrosopelagicus brevis, assembly GCF_000812185.1. Lineage (NCBI taxonomy): Archaea > Thermoproteati > Nitrososphaerota > Candidatus Nitrosopelagicus > Candidatus Nitrosopelagicus brevis. The sequence goes on from NZ_CP007026.1 coordinate 1,194,707, forward strand.
AAAAGGTTATTATGATAATCGCATGTCGATGCGATATTGACTAGTGTAAAGATAGAAACCAATCATGGAAATATTTTATTTAACTTGTTACCAGAGTTAGCACCAGAAACTGTGAGAAGTTTTGTAAAATTAACAACCGATGGGTTTTACGATGGAACATTATTTCACAGAGTAATTCCTGGATTTATGATTCAAGGTGGAGACCCAAATACAAAAGACCCAAACATGAAAAGTCAATGGGGAATGGGAGGACCTGGATTCAATGTTAAAGCTGAATTTAGTAGTAGATCACATTTAGAAGGAATTGTTTCAATGGCACGAGCAACAGATCCAGATAGTGCTGGTTCACAATTTTTCATAGTAACAAAAGATAGTACATTTCTAGATAGAGAATACACTGTATTTGGAGAAGTAACAGAAGGAATGGATGTTGCACATAAAATAGAAAGTCTTGATAGGGATGGAAATGACTGTCCTCATGAAGATGCAAAGATGCTCAAAGTTTCAATTTCAGAGTAAAATCTTGGAAAAGAAATTTTTATTCATAATATTTTCAATTGTATTAATCTCAATTTCACCTCAAGTTTTTGCTCAAGATGATTTAGATTCTTTACTTGCAGAAAAAAATGCTGTACTAATTGAACAACAAGAAATAATTTTTGAAGTAGGAAAATACTCAGATGTTCAGGTTAAACATGTAATAGAAACAGGTGCATGGAGTGAGAATAGGCCTAGAGTTATCGAGGTAATATCAGGTGCTCATTCAAATTTGACAGTAGTAGATGAGGATGGAGATAAATTAAATTTCTCATATGATGCAGAAACATTTGAAGAATCAAAATACATTATTTTGAATCAAAAATTAGGAAATTATGATTTGATTGTAGAATATACTTTAGATAATTTCATGGAATTAGATTATGGATTATGGACAAAAGAATTGAAATCTGGAAGTGACATAACAGTGATGATTGAAGATGACATTGAATTAATTTTTGCTAATTCCAGACCAATAGATGTTAGTGAAGCAAAGGGAATTAATTGTATTGGATGTAACATGGTGTTAGAATATTTTGATACTGAAAAATTTTCTTCAAAAGAAATTCCTTTCAGTAATGATAAATTTACAATAGACTTCTTATCAAATGGAAAAATTTCTGAAATGGAATTTATTGGCGGAGGAGCACAATTACTTAATTTTGATGTAATTAGTGAAGATCAATTATTTGTTTTAAAAATTCCTTTAGAATATTTGTTAAATCCATTTGAAGTCTACTTTACAGAAAATGATGACATAGATTTAGATCAAGTTGATAAAATTAGAAAAACAGAATTTTCTCAAGATGAGACACATGTCAATGTATCATTTAGAACATTTGGTGAAGGAACTGTTTCAATTGTAGGTGCAACACCAGAAGAACATCAAAAAAAATTGGATCAAATTGAAAATATCAAAGCAAGAGAAGTAAAAAATGAAGTTGAAGAAAAAGAAAAAGGGTTAGCACTTCCAATTCCAGGAACCAAAGCAGCTTCAGAACTAGCGGAAAAATCTGGTCAAATGAATGAGGAAGAAATGGTGAATAAATTATCTTTTGCAGATGATTTGAAAAAAGGACAGGTGGAAAATTCTGAAGATAATGCAATGATTTTGGCAATTATTGTAGGCGTAATTATTGCAGGAATAATTGGAGGAGTTATTTTTAAACTAAAGAAAAACTAGTCGCCCTTTGAATCACAAGCACATCCTTCAAACTCATCAAATCTAGAATTACATATAGGACATTTGTCGCCATATTCTATTTCCCATGGTTCTTTACCAAAAAGTTTGAAATGATCATCAATTTCTTTTGGAATTTCTTGTTTTTCATCCATGGTATGATATAGCTCTTACAGTATGTATAGATTATCTAAGATTAGACTTTATTTCTAATTAGTTAGTAGTGCTTCTTTTGAAACATATTGATTTCTATCGTCTACTGTATTTTTTAGAAATTCTTTACTAAATGCCATCTTTGTTAATGCAACTGATACATCAAATGGACTTGCAGTCCAACCATACTCTGACATTTGTGCAACTGTTTCTCCAACGGTTTTTGGTTGATCGAAGAAAGAATCTTTTGCTAAAATTCTCAACTTGTGTTTGATATCATCTACTGCAATTGTAGATGGTGATGAGAATTCAGGCTCGTGAAACTCAGCATCTTCTAATGAACCCATGACATCAGGTTGCGATCTCTCATTAAGTAATTGCTTTAGTGATTCAATTACCTCAGCAGCAGAATCATTATCAACGTAGAAATCTCTAGAATCAATCTCTATTTCATTAGGACCTTGTTTGATTCGTATTTTTGCCATGTGTAATCTACACAATTATTGATTTATTTTACTAGCTCAAAGTAGCTTAGAGAAATAATCAAAAGATATACACAAATTACTAACAAGAAATTTTTTTGACAAGGGATTTATACATAATTTCTGCTAAAAAATACATGTTAACAGTTTTTGGATCTACTGCGCTAGACACAATTAGAACTCCTAAAAAAACTCTGAAAAATGTGCTAGGTGGGGCAGCAACATTTGCAGCCATTTCAGCAAGTTTTTTCACAAAACCTGGATTAATTGCCGTTGTTGGTAGTGACTTTCCTAAAAAATATCATACGGTATTGAAAAATCATCTTGATCTAAAAGGACTAACTGTTCTAAATGGAAAGACATTCAGATATGATGGTAAATATGATGCGACAATGAGCGTTAGAGAAACGCTCAAAACAGAACTAAACGTACTAGCAGATTTCAAACCAACTGTACCTGATGCATATAAAAAATCAGAATTTGTTTATCTAGCAAACAACGACCCTGAACAAAACGCAAAAATCATTAAAGAATTTGATAATGTGAAATTTTCAATGTGTGATACAATAGAATTTTGGATTGCTACAAAAAGAAATGCGGTAATTAAAATGATAAAATCAGTTGATGCCGTCGTAATTAACGATGAGGAGGCAAAACTCCTCACAAAAGAAGATAATTTGATAAAATGTGCAAAAAAAATGATGAGTTGGGGGGCCAACTATGTTGTTATTAAAAAAGGAGAACATGGGGCATTACTATTTCATGAAGATGTAATTTTTCCATCAGTAGGATTTTCTTTAGAATCAGTTGTAGACCCAACAGGAGCAGGAGATTCTTTTGCAGGTGCAATGATTGGACATTTAGCTGCAAAGAACAAAACTAGTTTTTCTGAAATAAAAAAATCAATCATTTATGGAAATGTCATGGGATCATTTGCTGTTGAAAAATATGGATTAGCAGGATTAACATCTTTGAAAAAATCAGATATTTCAAAAAGAATAAAGCAATATGAAAAAATGGTTACCTTTTGAAGAGTTATAGATAAGATTTTTTTTTATAAATTATGGAAGACAGACTGGATTCAATTTTTTCTATGCAGAAAGGATTGGAGAATATGATGAATCTTGACAGATACCCGAAAGATACGGAAGGTAAGGTTTCTGCATTATGTACTGCAATAATGCATGAAGCAGTAGAACTACAACGTACAACAAACTGGAAGTGGTGGAAGACACCAACTGAATTTAGTGAAGCCGAAGCCAGAGAAGAGCTAATAGACATTTGGCACTTTGTTGTTCAGGCATCGCTAGAGCTAAATCTCACGCCTGATGATATCTTGAAGGAATACGAAAGAAAAAATGAAATTAACAGACAACGACAGAAAGACGGTTACTAATTTCATCATATAATATGATTGAAATAATTTTATAGTAGGTCTATTAAAAATCGATGAATTGAAACCAAGACACCTACATGAAACAGACAAACAGTACAGAGTTTTTCTGTACATATTTTATGCTGCTGCCTCAATGATGGGAATCATCATGGTTTACGGTGTAGTCATGATGGTTGGAGAGTGGCAAGAAACTGGATATTATGTAATGGGAGAAGTTTTAGTGAACACGCATGTTCCATTTGAAGGATTTGCAAATCTAACAACGTGGTTATCATTTGCATGTGTAATTTCTTGGTATTGTGTTTCAAGAATTGGTTGGAAGAAAACTGTAGGATTACAATCATACAGAATGGCTTTGCTGCAACTAATGTTGTTAGGATTTGCAGTAATTTGTTTGTACGAAGTTTTGTGGAGTTTTACTGTACTTAATGCAGAAATTACAGCACAGATGGTAATTGATGGTACAACACCAGACATTGATAGATTGATAGTTGATTATCCTGATCCAGATAGACCATGGAACCTAATATTTGCAACAAAAATTTGGTCTGTAGGATTTTTGATTAGTGCACACGCATTTTATCTTAGTACGAGACCTAGAAAATCAAAAGAAGAAATGATACCTGACGAGTAAAGTAGTTTCAAAAATTTCACCTTTGTTATATATTCTCAAACAGAAATCAGAATGTGGCATATACAGTTTTTAAAGAAAAGTATTCAATTTTTCTAATTACTATAATTGGTTCTGTTGTAATTTTATCAATACCTCTAATTGTAAATCAGATTTTACAAGCTGATTTTTTTCATGTTGTAATACATCAGATTAGTTTCATTTTGGCCGCATTTCTTACAATTATGGCGGGAATAGGATACAAAAAATCAAAGATGGCAAGAATGTTATTTTCTTCATTTGGGTTTGCAGCCTTAGCATTTGGACAAGCAGTATTCATGTATGTGAAAATTTTTGAAGAAAGTGATTTGGAAAATGTATCTGCAAGTGAAAGTATTTTAGATTTTTCAATTTTGATAATGACAATACTGTTTGCTGTTGGTGTTTTTTATAAAAAAAATTAACATTTCCTGATTTTAAATATCTAGAATAACTACATATACTGCTAACAAAGAAATTCATTATCAAAGTTGGGATTTAAAGATTGGATAGAAGAGAAATTGTTTTAGAAATTATTGAGAAAAATCCGGGCATTAGATTTAATGAGATTATGAGAATTTCAAACATTAGAAACGGTACACTAAGTCACTATGTAAAAAAACTAGTAGAAGAAAAAAGCATAGAATTAGAAAGAGCACCAAGAGTTACACGCCTATACCCTGCAGGCATACAAGAAAAGGAGGCAAAAATTTGCAAATATCTAACTATGGACAGCCAGAAAAAAATAATCTTATTTTTATTGAAAAAAAAGACTGCTACATCACAAGAAATTAGAGAATTCATAGAAAAATCACCTTCAGTAGTATCTGTAAATATCAATGAGTTGTTCAGAGAGAAAATTGTTGAGAAAAAATACGATATTCCTTCAAACAAATATTCATTAAAAAATCCAGAGCAAATCAAAGGAATACTTGGTGAATATTATCCAGAATCACTAACTAAACTTTCAGAAAATACAATTGAGATGCTGGATTTTTAGTGTGTAAGAAAATTTCTGCTTTTACTTTCAAAGATTAATACAAGACTTTATAGATAAATAAAAGAAAAATCTGTTAAAATGGACATTACAGAAAAAGTTGAGTTAATCAAAAGACCTCCTACAAAAGAAATTGTAAAAGATGAAGCAGAGTTAATTGAACTTTTAAACACAAACTCAAAACCAAAACACTACATAGGATTAGAGATATCTGGCTTTTTACATCTTGGAAGTTTAATCAGCACAGGTTTTAAAATTAATGACTTTATGAAAGCAGGAATTGACTGTACCGTATTTTTGGCAGACTGGCACACCTTGATTAACGATAAACTTGGTGGAAATCTTGAAACAATTTCCAAAGTTTCTAAATATTATGCAGATGCATTTCGATTAGTTTGTCCAGGAGTAAACATCGTAATGGGCACAGATCTTTATGATTCTAAAAAAGAATACTGGGCAGAACTTGTGAAATTTACAAAACACATGACTCTTGCAAGAACAATGCGTACTTTGACAATCATGGGAAGATCAGAAAACGAGGAAAAAATTGATTTAGCAAAATTACTTTATCCACCGATGCAGGCAGCTGATATTCATTCTTTAGATTTAGATATTGTTCATGCAGGAATGGACCAACGAAAAATACACATGCTAGTTAGAGAAATTTTCCCAAAAATGAAATGGAAGGTTCCTGTTGCTGTACATCATTCATTATTACCAGGATTAACACAACCAAAAGGTGACTCTACAACAGAGCTAGGAAAGATGAGTAAATCAGACCCAAACTCTGGAATTTTCATACACAATTCAGATGACGAGATTAAAAAGAAAATCAACAAAGGTTGGTGTGAAGAAGGACTAACAGAAAATAATCCTGTTTTAGAAATTGCAAGACAAATTGTATTTCATGAATATGATTCAATATCAATAGAAAGACCTGAAAAGTTTGGAGGAAATGTAACATACAATTCGTATGAAGAGTTAGAGGCAGATTTTGCTCAAAAGAATTTGCACCCAGGTGATCTGAAAAATACAGTAGGAGAACATATGGTGAAGATAATTGCTCCTATTAGAGATAAAATTTCATTAAGTAATGAGTTGTTTGAACTAATTAAAAATAGTCACTAGTTTTTAATTTCTGGCTCTTCTAAATTGTACTTTGATTTGTATCCGCGTGGATTAATCATCAAATCTTTGAAGTTGTAAGTTGATGAGTTGCCAACTATAACAGTACTAGTCATTCCTAACTGTTCAGAATAGTTTTCCATATGTTCCAAGTCAGTAATAATTACAGTCTCAGAGTCACGATATGCCTCTTTGATTATGGCAACAGGTGTTGTTGGTTTTCTATGTTTTAGTAAGATTTTTCGTGTATCTTGTAATTGATGAACTCTTTTCTTACTTTTAGGATTGTAAATTACTAAAACAAAATCTCCTTGTGCTGCAGCCTCTACTCTTTTTACAATGATTTCCCATGGAACCATCAGATCACTCATACTACAAACTGCAAAGTCTGTCATTAAGGGAGAACCAATAATACTTGCACAAGAATTCAATGCAGAAACACCAGGAATTAATTCAACATGTAAACCACTTTTTGGATCCCAACCAGATTCTGCAAGTACTTCAAAAATTAATCCAGCCATTCCATAGATTCCAGGATCACCGCTTGAAACAAGTGAAACAACTTTTCCTTCTTTAGCTAAATCAATACATTGATGCGCTCTTTCTACTTCTTGAGTCATTGCATAGCTGTGAATTTCTTTTCCTTGAATCAAATCTTCGACTAGATTCACATAAGTTGTATAACCAACAATAGTATCACTTTCCTCAATAACCTGTTTTGCTCGAAATGTCATATGATCGTGATGGCCTGGACCAACTCCAACAATGTACAGTTTACCTTCCATGAAAAATGAAGATTGATTGAATAATTTATCCCTATCTTACTTTATGGTATTTAGTTTGAATTCATTGTGTAGAGATGTTACAACTGCCTTGCAATCATTATCTTTCACAACAAATGCCAAGTTTAGTTCTGATGAACCTTGAGCAATCATCATTACATTGGAGTTTGATTTTTGTGCTGCAAGAAATACTCTGGATGCTATTCCAACTTTACCTCTCATTCCAGAACCAATTACTGCAATTATAGCAACATTTGGAATTGTTTCGATTTTTTTGAGAGTTGTACCTAGCAAATTAATTTCTAAAACATTTTCTGCTCTGTGAAGATCCTCTTTTTTCACAACAATTGTTATACTTGATTCAGATGGATTTGATGATACCATCATTGCATTAATGTCATTTTTTGAAAGAACTGAAAATATTTTTGCAGCAGCACCTGGCCCTGCAAACAATATACCACCTGTCAAATCAAGTAATCCCACTTTTCTAATTGCAGCCACACACTTTACAGGATCTTTAGATTTGGAATGGGGTAATGTAACAAGAGTTCCTTGATTATTTACATCAAAACTACTTCTAATTCGCATTGGAATCTTTTTTGATAATAATGGCTCAAATGTTCGTGGATGGATTTGTTTTGCACCAAATCTAGCCATCTCAATTGCTTCAGAATATGAAACTTGTTTGAGAAGTTTTGCATTTTTTATCAACTTTGGATCTGCTGTCATCATTCCTTCAACATCACTCATAAGCCATATTTCATCTGCATCAATGCACGATGCAATTATAGTTGCAGTATAATCAGAGCCACCACGACCAAATGTAGTAGTATGATCATGTTGATCAGCTCCTGCAAATCCGGCTACAACAGGAATAAGGTTTTTGTTCAAATGTTCATTAATTGTTTTTGAGAGACGGATTTTTGTTGTATCCATAAGAGGTCGAGAATCACCAAAGTTGGAGTCAGTAACTATTCCTGCCTCTTTACCACTTAACGGCATAGATTTGTTTTTCAATTCTTGTAATGAAAATGATACCAAATCAATTGATAGTTTTTCGCCAAAAGAGATTAGATAATCATATGACCGTGGTGTTACTTCTCCTAGTAGAATTAATCCATTAACTAACTCTTCTAATTCAGATAAATCAGAATTCAATTTGCTTGAAAGTGATTTTGAAATTTTAGGATTTGTGATAAGATGGTCAGCAAATTGTTTATGTTTTTGAGATATTTTTGCAAGCATTCTGTTTGCGTCTTTTTTGTTTCCTTTTTCTACTAACAGTGATATTTGGATTAGTTCATCAGTTGTTCCATCAACAGCAGAGCATACAACTACAGTTTTGTTCTTTTTTGCTATTTTATCTACAGTTTTCACTACGTTTTTGATATCCTTCACGGTTGCGAGCGACGTTCCGCCAAACTTTACTACTAATTTCAAATCTGTTTCACTTGAACAATTGGTCTTAAAATTCTTTAACTCTCAACACGAGGAGCTAAATAGAAATGAATTTGGCCTAAATTTGAAACCTTGAATTCAACTCTTAGTGGTTTTGCCGAAGAATATTCACATGTAACTGCTTCAACGCTACCACCAACTGCTTTGATAATTGGGTTTAGGTATTCGAGGCTGTATGTACCGGTACTTTCTTGTTTTACGGATAATTCCTGTATTTCATCCTGACCGGTTTCTAGTGCAATGTCAACTTCACCAGAGTCACCTTTGCCAGAAAACGTTGCAGAGGATTCATTTGATGTGATAGTAAGATAGTCAGAAACTACTTGTACATCGCCTAAAATTTTATCTAACGCAGAAGCAGTTAGTGATATTTTTGCATCATAATCAATTTTTGGAAGCGGAGTATCAGATGCAGAACTTTCAATTAATCTCATTTTGTATTTTTTATTTTTACCTATTGTGACTAGAAGCATATTATCGTCAGATATGTTAATTTCAATTGAATTACTTTTATCAGATCTTTTGATTAATTTTGAAAATTCATCAATGCGAACTCCAAATTTTATGTCACTGTCACAGTTGTATTTTTCAAATGCAGAATTTGGCCAATTGATATCAATTAGTGCTACATGAGATGGATCCATGCCTCTGAAGGAGATTCCTTCGACAGTTGCCTCAAATGTTGCTTCTTCTACAAGTGTAGAAATTGCAGAGATGATTGCTTTCCATTCCTCTGCCCCATTTGTTTTAGCTGAAAAAACCAAATCACTTTTTTGTTGTGAATGCTAAAGTTAAACCTTATGCGTAGTTTCGCCAAGTGTGTTGGCATTTTGTACATCTAAAGAATTGAGTTGTTGGTTCGTCAGCACTTCTTGTCTGAAGCATCCACCATACAGCTTCATTATGATCACAGTCTTTATTTTCACAATTAATTTCCATTGTTGGCAATACATCTTTTCCCTCATTTTCTTCCAATACAAGAAAATCAGATTCTGTTTCCTGTGAGACAGATTGTTTTTCTATTTTTGGTCCACCTTCTGTGTAGTTACATTTTGGGCAAGTGAAAACTGAAGTATTGGAATCTTTTTTGAGCCTGACATCACAGGTAGGACAGAATTTCATCTGTTAAAATCACTTTATTTTTGAATTGATGAGTTTTTGTAAATTTGCTACTTCTGAAATAGCAGTATCTGCTGCTGCTGAAATTTGTGTTATTGGTTTTGATTTTGAGTTAACTCGCATCCATATTTCATTGGTTAATGGATGTTTGATGATTACACCTGCAAAGTCTGTATTCTTATCTTTTAGTAGCTCATGCTGAATAATGTAAAGAGCACCAATATCAGCATCTTTGATTGCCAAGCTGGCTTCCTTTGCATCTGAATTAATTACTTGTATGTTCAATTGATCAAAAAAGAACTTATTGTGGATATAAATCAATGTCAATTATGTCCGAAACTCAGATTTCAGCAATGACTCTTGGTAAAGAAAAAGATGAGTACGCAAGTGATGAGAAGATTACCATTACTGCTAGATTTTCACTTACAGGAGGATTAAGGGATGCATTTAATGAGAAAAATTGGACGCAGGCATATGATGAAAATGATAATACTATCAAATTGAAGTATGGTGTAAAATTAGCCAAAGGTGGCATTCGAAAACATGAATTGGGTAAACCAATAGACACCTACAGAAAAGCATCAATTTTTTGGACCAGAAATCCAAAGTTGGTTAATCCAATGAAAGATAGAAGAATATGGGTTCAGGTAGCCAAGAACTTTGAGCCATTCATAGCATTAACTGAAGAAGATGTAAAAAAAGAATTTTTTGATTTTGAGGAAAAATTCACATTTAATGCATCAGAATTAGGAACAGGCAATCATAAAATTTCTGCAGAAGCATTTGCTTCATGGGAAACACATCCTTACATAAAGAAAGGAGATGCAAAAAACCAATCCGATGAGATTGAAATAAGTATTAATTAGTTGAATTTGAGGTAATAATATGGCAAAATACGATGGATTACTTGGACAACCAGTTTTAGAAGTTGAAGAACCAGACAAAGAAGGCGGCATTACAATAATTTTGAAAGATAATAGATTCATGTTCATTAAAGCAGTAGACGGAAAGATAGAAACCGTCTCAATTCCGGAGTGATTTAAGATGGTAAAATTTGATGGAATAAGAATGCAGGATTTGATTGAGGTCCAGGATCCTGATGAGGAAGGCGGATTAACCTTAGTTTTCAAAGACGATATACGATTAAAAATAAAAATTGTTGATGGAAAACTAGTTTCTGAATCAATTCCAGAATAGATTAATCATCTAGAGTTTTTGCATACTGGAAAATCATTTCTTCTTGTACATATGACTGAATTGAGCCATGTCTTTTTTCTCTAACATGTTGAATTGCATCTTCAGCTGACATTTTTTCATATTTTATCAAATAACAAGCAAGAATTGTGCCGGTACGTCCTAAACCGGCTAAACAATGAACCATCACAGGTTCTTTACTTTGAATTTTTTTATGTACATAATCAACTGAATTTTTCAAATCTTCAAAACTTGGGACACCCATATCATCAGATAAGACATGTAGATAGTTCATTTCGTTTACCCAATTCTCATCTAATGGTTCTTCTCTAATTGTTACAATTGTTTTAACGCCTTCTTCTTGTAACCATTCAACTTCTTTTTTGGAGGTAGGAATTGCACTTCCTGCAAGCTTACCTTCAATCAACCACGAAAAATTGTCTGGCCTTCCGGTAAGTTTTCCATGAAGTTTTCGTTTAGCGTCTCCAATTTTGGTCATAAGATATGCAATATGACATCATAATATAAGAATAAAATAAAAATATAATAAAAAGAAGTTTGGTGACTAATCTTCCATGATATAGTCGTCCCAACCTTTGACGAAAACAGAGTTTCTGTATAATGGGACAGGTTGTCCTACAGTAAAGTCCATTGGTCTCATCCAAAAGATTGCTTTTGTTGGGCAAACTCCGATACATGCACCGTCGGTGATGCATCTTTCAGGATAAAAGACAAATGCTTTTCCTCGTTTCCAGCCTTCGACTGGTTTTACTCTTAGAACATCAGGACCTAAAGAGGTACAAATTTCAACACATAGTGCGCATCCAATGCACATTTGCTCACCGATGTCTGGTAGTATTGCTACTGGCATGAAAAATTATGGTAATTTGAGCTTAATATAATTTGCCTCAAAATTACGAATTATAACGCCGTTTGAATTTTTTATAACACTGTTTGAAAGAAATCAATTTTCAAGTATTATTTTTGATCGATCAGAAATTACAAATTTTTTCATGTTTTCATTTTCGAGAATTTGACGACCATTTGGAAGAACCCAGTCATTTTCTTTTTTTGTAGCCAATGCAGAAATGATCAAAATTGAATTTGAGAAAGTAACATTTCTTGCAAGAAGCATCAAAATTGAATTTACCATTCTTCCAGAATCTGCATCGTTGGAAAGAGTGTTGTATAATCCATTAATTGAATCAAAAATTACAAAATGAGGTTCTTTTGAAATTTTTGTAAATATTTGTGGAAAGATTTCATTAATTTTTGATTCTAATGTGGTGAATAATGTCAAATTAGGGATTGTCAGAAGTTCTGATTTAACATATCCAGAAAAAAGAAGATCAAGATCAATGTATAAAATTGGGAAAGTTTGTTTTAATATGATTTCTTGAATTAGTTGGATTTTTGAGAATGCATTTTCATAAAAAAGAAGGTTTGAGCTAGAAGGAACTAGATGCTCTTCTAATAATTGGAAATTATCAAATGTTGTATGGTTTTTATCCAACAGTAATGATTTTTGAATCGGATATATAATGAATTTTGATTCAATTTCTGAAGAATTTCAAACTGATAAAACCTATCTGAACAATGCATCAGTTTCAGTAATGCCTAAGACTAGCATAGAAGCGATGAAACAATTTCTCATAGATTATTCAGAAATGGGACCAGATTCCCCAGAATCTGAAATTTTCATAAAGGGATTATGGGAGAAAACACGAACATCAATTGCAAAAGTGGTAAAGTGCAATCCCGACGAAATTATAATCACACAAAGTGTGACTGATGGGATAAACATTGTAGCCAATGGAATGAAGTTTGAAAATGATTCCAATATTGTAATAAGAGGAGGAGAACACGAACATCATGCAAATTATTTTCCTTGGTTGAAACTTGGGGGGAAAATTGATGTACGAAGTTTACCAGTTAATGAAAATGGTGGATTTGGGAATTCAGATTTGAAGAAAGTATTAGATGAAAAAACCAAATTGGTGGCGTTAAGTCATGGCCTATACAATTCAGGTTTAATCTTGCCAGTAAAAGAAATTGGAAAAGAATTGCAAAAAGAGAATGTACCCTATTTTTTGGATACAGCACAAACTGTAGGATGTATTGGCGAATTTGATTTTGCAGATACGGGATGTGATTTTATGTCGTTTAATGGTTCCAAATGGCTGTGTGGCCCAATGGGTACAGGAGTGTTCTACTGTAAACGAGAATCAAGTGATCTACTAGAACCATCCAACATTGGAGGAGAAACTGCAGAAACAAATGAAAATGGGGAATTAACATACAAAGAATTACCTGATAGATTTCAGGCCGGATTTAGAAATTATGTAGGATTAGCAGGAATGGAATCCTCAGTTACATTTTTGGAAAATTTAGGATGGAACAATATTAGAAATCACATCATAAGTTTATCAAACTTATTCATAGATGAAATTGGGAAAATTTCTGAATCAAGAGTTTTTTGCCCAGAAGATGAATCTGAACGAACAAGCATTGTTTCATTTGAGATTGAGAAACAGGATCCTGAAAAAATTGTTTCAGAATTAGCTCAAAAAGGAATAATCATTGCAAAAAGAGAAATCTATGAAAAACCGGTTTTGAGAATTTCTCCTCACATATACAATACAAAAGATGAGATTTTGAACCTAACTGAAGAATTAAAGAAATTATGATTTTTCCTGTTGTTCGATAACCAGCATTGTTAAGGTAGATTGAACATTTTCAATTTTTCTAATATCATCAGTTACAATTGATCTTAGTTTTTCACTATTATCAGATGATAGTTTTACAATTATATCATAAACGCCATATACACCTTGAATCTCAAGTTTGACATCACTTTGGCTTGCTAGCAATTCTTTAACTTCTTTGATAATTTGAACATCAGTCCCGAGATTTGAGTTAATCAATACATATGAGGTAGGCAATATCAAAAAGCCTCAAATACAATATTTAACTTTTCATTGGTGTACCAATAGAAATGAAAATAATTGATTTAACATTAACAATTTCTGAAAAAATTCCTACATTTCCAGGTTCACCTCAACCTAACTTCATCAATTGGGAGAGTATAGAGAAAGATGGATACAACCTAGAATTGCTGTTTCTCAGCACACATACAGGAACCCATATTGATGCACCATATCATTTTGTCAAAAAAGGGCAAAAAATTGATCAAATTGTGACTAAAAGACTCGTTACAGAGGCTGTTTTGATAAAAATTAGGAAAGGTTCGGATCAGGCAATTTCAAAAACTGACATACAAAAATTTGAGAAAAAATTTGGAAAGATAGATGATGGCTCAACTATCATATTTCATACAGGTTGGCAGAAGAATCTAAACAAGAAATCTTACTTTTCAAAAAATCCAGGATTAGCAGTATCTGCTGCAAAATATCTGGCTTCAAAAAAAATCAATCTTGTTGGAATTGATTCACCAAGTATTGATTTGGGAAAAGATGGAAAATTTTCTGTTCATCATGTTTTAGCAAAAAGTGGTATTTTGATTGTAGAGAATTTAGCAAATCTTAATAAAATTAATTCAGAAAAATTTCATCTAATTGTAGCCCCACTAAAACTCAAAAATGCCACAGGCTCACCAGTAAGAGCGATGGCATTAGTAGACTAAATTTACCACTAGTTTGTATTTTTAGCACTTGGTTATATATTGCGAGTGCGTAAATACATTGAGGAAAATGCAACAGACATCACTCAAAAACGAAGGCATTTCGCGGATAGCAATGCTAGGTTTGGTAGGAGTCGGCACAGCCGTAATCCTAACACTACTCCTTGCTCCGTGGAACTGGATGCCAACAGAATACGCAGAAGAGATTACTGTGATTGCAGTGACCGACTACGGATGTGTTGGCGAATCCCAAGTGGGCAACTCCGTCGTAGTTAGTGACTGTTCAGCAAGTGTTGGTGATGTAATTTCCGCACAATTTTACGCACCAGCTAGCGACAAGAACGGCTACTATGACAGAATCTATGAAAAGCTAGCAGTAGTGGAACCATAGACCCACTCTCTCTTTTTGTTTTCAAAATAACGTTTTTTAACCAATATCATAGAAATTTGTCATGGGTCTATTTGGAAATAAAGGGAAAAAAGTAGTCATCACTGGCACACTATGCCGAATTTGTGGAATGAATTTTACTGCTACAGATAGACTGATGAGACATATGGTAAAGGCTCATGGTAAGGCCAAGAAGGATTATGGTCCTAGTTGCCCAAACTGTTGATTTTCTAGAAAATCATCTTTCATAGTATTCAACCGGAAAATCAAACTGCTTGTTGTAATCAACTGCTTCCCAGAATTTCTCATCATCAATATCCCGGCCTTCTGAAATCCAAACATTGAGAACCTTTTGCATGAAGAGTTTTGTTGTATCATCTATGTCAGGTCTTCTACCTGTACTTTTCTCAATCTGGTCGCGATTTTCTTTTAGAGCGGTGAGAACCTGTTTGAGATCCTTTCCATTTTTGAGCGCTTGCTTTGCTTGTGCTTCAGCCATCTTCTCTTCCTTTGATTTACCAAAAAATCGCATATCAGATGAGAACATTTTGGCTGTTTAAGTTTGATCAGACCAAGATCCCTTAGTATAAGTAGGGGTTGACTATTCAGAGGTCAGAAAGATTATGGGTTACGATAGACCACCACGAGAAATGCACGATGCAACTTGTGGAGATTGCGGAAAAGACTGTCAGGTTCCATTTGAGCCAAGACAAGACAAACCAGTTTATTGTAACGACTGTTTCCAAGACCACAAACCAGCAAGAAATGACCGTGGCGGAGGCCGATTTGGCGGACGCGGCGGTGGCGGATATGGTGGAAACCGTGGTGGTGGAAGATTTGGAAGAGACAGAGATGGAGGACGCGGTGCCGGAGGATATGGCAGAAACAGCCGCGGCGGTGGAAGATTTGGAAGAGACAGACCTCCAAGAGAAATGCACACAACTACATGTGCAGAGTGTGGAACAGAATGTCAAGTTCCATTCAAACCAAATGGAGAAAAACCAGTTTATTGTAACGACTGTTTCCAAGAGAAGAAACCGGCAAGAGACGACCGTGGACGCGGAAGATATTAGTCATTTTTAGTCACGAATTTTAATAAAAATTAGAAAAAAGTGGATTAGAGTACGTCTACAGATCTGCCGCTTGGCTTGGTATCCAAATTGAAGGTTAGTTCAAGGATGCCGTTCGTATAGGTAGCTTTTGGAGAGTCTGAATCGACCTTGTGATGAATTGGGACATTCACATGGTAGTCTTTTTCGCCATGCTTGGCATCAATATGGACAATATCTTCATCCACAAAGACTTTCACATCGGTCTTTTCAACACCTGGCATCTCGGCAACAATCTTGAGAGTTTGTTCCTTGTCGTCAACCAAAGTGTCTATCAGAGGTTCTCTCTTCTCGGCAGTAGCTGCAGGTGGCTGGTTGTCACACCCACAAGCGTCTGTAGTAGGTAAACTGTCTGGCTTGACATTTCCGTACTCTTGGATAACGGGTCTTCCATCAGGTCCAACGGTCATGGTATAACCGTAGTATACTGGACCAGAAGCCCCGTTAGTGTTTTGTAGAGCCTCAAAGATGTCATCAACACTTCCAAATGAGCGCGACATTTCTTTGAAGATTCTATTGATTTCGTTGTTGAAACTTGTCATATTTACCTCTATAATGTAATAGGTATGACATTATATAAGTTTTATTTTCTATTCATGAGAATAGTTACAATTTATGTCTATAATTACATAATGTTATTATATCTGTGCATATATTACACTTTATGAGAACTACCGGCGTATCTGTGCCTGAAGTTGTGCGAGAAATCATTACTAGAAACCGCTCAGTTTACGACTGTATGAAGATGGATCTCATCAATTACACCGCTTTAGCAGTCAAAATCCAGCCTGACGTTGAAAAGACGCTGGGAAATTCAGTTAATCTGAATACCATAGTAGTTGCCATAAAGCGCTATGCTGACTCTTTTGATGCCAAAGAAGAGGTTTCAGAAGATGCAGTTTTGAAAGATGCCAGATTAACCCTCACTGATGGAATTATGGGCCTATCCTGGAATATGACAGATGCCGGTGATGAGATGGCAAAAATGCTCAATGAGTTCCACAAAGAATTTACAGATTCTGAATTTTTCAGATTTGGAGATTCTTTCAGAATACTAACTGAAGATAGTGACCGTGTCAGACGACATTTCCAATCCCTACCAAGAGAAAACCAGTTCAATTCAGGATTAGCCAAAATTAAGGTGGCAGTTCCAGAGGGGCATAGCCGCTCAGATGTTATGGCATTTGTGACTGAGATTCTCCATTACAATGGAATCGATATGGCCGATGCCTTGTTTACCCAAGATGGTTTAGTTATCGTCCTAAAAGAAGAGGACGCACCAAAAGCATATGAAAAGTTACGTGCTCAAATATCACGATAATTCTACACTGCAATCTTAAATTAGCATTAAAAGGGCTGAAATATCATGAATTTGATTTTTCTGAGTATCTTTGAAGAGTTTCAAAATTTCTTCAAAGATGGATTTTTGTCAAAAATCAATACTGAGGAATTAGCAGATTCTAATGCTCGAGATTTAGTAAGGTCATATTTTGAAAGAAATCCTTTGCCTGAGATGGATGTTGATAATCCAGGGATGGAAATCATACTGAATGGTCTAGCAAACATTCAGAGATTCATAGGAGAGGTTTCAATGGGCGAGGGCTCACTGATTGCATCAGCTCCAATTTTGTTACTTGCAGCAAGTGTTGTTATTATTTTAGGAGTTTTGGGAGAGGCATTTTTCAAGAAAACTGGAATTCCAGATATTGCATTTTTGATGATACTAGGAGTTATGATTGGGCCTGTAATTGGAATTGTACAACCAGCTGCAGTCATTGAGATTGTTCCGTACTTTGCAGCACTTGCATTAATCATAATCATGTTTGATGGTGGGTATAACCTAAAGATTGGACAAATTCTAAAGACTGCACACTTTTCTGTGATTCTAGTAATTTTGGGATTTGCGGCTGCTGTTGGTACTGTCAGTGTATTTGCACATTATGGTTTAGGATGGGAATGGCTCGACAGCATACTACTTGGAACTATAGTTGGAGGTAGCAGCTCGATCATTGTTTTTGGTTTGGTAAGAAAACTGAGAATTTCAGAGAAAGCAAAATCAATGCTTAGTTTTGAATCTGCATTAACTGATATTTTATCAACAATTGTAGCATTCATTTTGTTTGAGGCAGTTCTTACAGGTTCATTTAGTATCGACCTTTTAGGAGAAACACTTGGAAGAGCAATCGCTGTTGGCCTGATACTTGGATTTGGAGTTGGAATTCCATGGATGTTTATTATTTCCAAGTTGAGTAATGCACAACACAACTATATGCTCACATTAGGAGTTCTATTCTTACTATTCTTCTTGGCAAACTCATTTGGAGAATCAGGAGCATTGACCGCACTTGTATTTGGACTAATGCTAGGAAACAAAAAGTATCTACTAAAGAAATTACGAATTAAACTGCCAGAGCATACAATAGATAACTCACTTCACAGTCAAGTTACATTCATTGTTAGAGCATTTTTCTTCGTCTTTGTAGGATTGCTAGCAAGCTTTGGGCAAATTGAATATGTCATATTTGGAATAGTGGCGGCGGTGGCGATTTACATTGGAAGAATCATTATTACACATACTGCACTTGTGCGTGGATTTTCCAAGTTAGACAAGAAAGTTACATCTGTAATGATTCCAAGAGGATTAGCTGCTGCCGTGTTAGCTACTATACCGCTTACAATGGGATTGCAAAATGGAGAAGCGTATCCGCAAATAATATTTTTCATAATATTATCATCTGTAATCATAACAACAATTGGATTAGGCAGTGCAAAGAAAATTGAACCTCCAGAAGGAAGTGGGGGATTTGTTACGGAAACAAAAGATAAATAATTGCTTTATACGTCTATAGATTCTTTTAAGCCTTTGTAGCGGTTTCGAATTGTAACTTCAGTAACATTTGCAGCTTCTGCAATGTCACGTTGTGTTTTGTCTTCACCGTTCTTGACACATGATAGGTACAATGCGGCTGCTGCTAATCCCATTGGATCTTTTCCAGCAGATGCTTCATTATCTTGTGCAATTTTCAAAACCTTGATTGCATAACGTTTTGTTTTTTCTGCAATACCAATTTTACTTGCAATTCTTGCAACACACTGCACTGAATCAGTAACAGGCATTTTCAAATCTAATTCTTTTACAAGTAAACGATAACATCTTGCAATATCTTTTCTTTTGATATTTGCAGCAATTTCAACATCTTTGAGGTTTCGTGGGGTTTCTGTATCACGACATGCAGCATACAATGCAGATGCCATTAGTGCAGAGATTGAACGACCTCTTACAAGACCTTTGTCTAGTGCTTTACGATAAATGTAAGCTGCTTTTTCTACAACAGATTCTGAAATTGCAAGTTTGTCTTTTAATCTATTTAGTTCACTGAATGCTTGTCTAAAGTTTCTGTCAACTGGTTCGTGAACTTGACTTCTACTGTCCCAGGTTCTTAATCTTTCAATTGTGTTTTTCATTGATGCGGTAAGTGGTTTACCAGATGCATCTTTGTTTACAGGATTAATTACAGTTGCAAGACCCATGTCATGCATTGTTAATGACGTTGGTGCACCAGCTCGTGCTCTGTCACCATGTTCATCTTGTGTGAAAGAACGCCATTCAGGTCCAGATTCTTGTAATTTTTCTGACATTACAAAACCACACTTGGAGCAAAACATTTCGCCAGATTCGTTATCTGTTACCATTTTGCCTTTGACACAACGTGGGCAAGCATCTTTTGCAGCGCCTTGATTAACCATAATGTATACCCCTTGCAGAATTAGTTTATAATCCTAATTGTTTATTCATGCCTAAATTGAGCCTGAGATGAATATGTAATATCAGTTAATTATAGAAATGATCGAATAATGGTATGAATGCTAAATTTTTCATAATTCCAGTTTTTTTGATAGGGGCATTATTTCTAGGACAAATTCCAGATTCTTCTGGCCACGGACTTGGATCTGAAACAATGCCACCAGTAATGATTGGGGATTTAGAAGCTACACTAGAGGTGAACTCATCAACAATTTACACCGATATTGATGGAGAAGAAAAAGGAATAAGACAAATTTCAATTGACTTTTTTGAAACTTTTACAAATATTGATTCAAACCAAGTACAAGCAATTGATAATGTAACATTTCAAGTTGATTTAATCAAAAGTGGTAATGTCATAATTAGTGAAACATTTCAAAGAGATGACGGTGTTTTGATAATGAATCTAACACCATCAAATAATGAACAAGTACAAGTTATGGAACGTGAAACATTTGCGTCATTTTTTGGATTAGCAAGTGAACAGTATAATTTTGAAGGGGAAATTTTTGAGAATGGAGGATTATACGAGTTTGAAATTTCAATTCTAACAATTAATAGTTACGATAATGTTTTAACTGATCCAGCATATTATGAACTTGGAATTTCTATAGAAGAAACTACACGATATGTAATTGATGATGTTAATTATGGAAAACAAGAGTTAGGAATTGTAACATTTTTTGATCAAATAACAGAGTTTGATTATAACATAGAAACAAAAGAAATTATATTTTCATTTCCATTTGAATGGAATCAAAATACAATTGATCAAACAACTGTGATACATGAAGAAGTACTAGTGCCAAAAACATATGGTGATCTTTTAGTTGCAAAATATGTTGCAACATTAAATGGACTTGATTTGCCTGAATCAATGATAAACATTGATGACTTTTCAGCTGATGATAGACTTGTACACATAGTAGTTAGTCAAAAAGAGTTACAAGAAATTTTTTCAAACAATAAGTTTAGTGATAATAAAATTACAATGACGGTAAAACCAGAAAGTGATTTGCCATTATCTGGTGTAACAGAAAATGGTCAATTCAAAGTTAACTTGTGGTGGACTAAAGATCTAAGATCTGGAGAATATACAATTATACGTTATGATATTTTAGATACGTTTTTGAAAAATAAACCGATTGCAGTACCATATGAATTGAAAATATTTCATAATGGAGAGAAAATTTTTTCTAAAAGTAATGTAAGTTCAGATGCAAAACCATCAGAATCAAGACCTTCTAACAAGAATGACTTTGAATGGAACATCCCATCAGATGTTTCAGGAGTAATCGTAGTTAAATTCGAGAATTTGGATGGAAGTAAAGTTGCAAATGTAGAGTTTCCACTCATAGTTGATAGAGAAAAATCTTCAGTGGAATATCAAATTCCAGAATGGGTAAAAAATAATGCTGGATGGTGGGCAAGTGGACAAATCCCAGACTCTGCATTTATTGATGGAATTGAACATTTGATTAAGCAGGAAATTATCGTTGTTCCTATAAGTGAAACACAGTCAGAAGATGAATCAAATATTCCAGAATGGATTAAGACTAATGCTGAATGGTGGGCAAGTGGACAAATTGATGATAAAACATTTGCAACAGGAATTGAATTTTTGATAAAAATTGGTCTTATTGTTGTCTAAGTTTTTTATTTATTGCAATAATTGCTGCAGCTGGTGCTACAAAGTACATTCCAATGTTTAGAAGAATAATTCCAATACCATAACCTAACATTTCTTCTTCAGTATCAACTTGTACATAGTTGAGTAGTGTTAGTGATGTTAGCATTGGTGTTAGTGTTACCTTGACTGCTTCTTTGAAGACTGGATTTTCTCTTTCATAGTCTGCTACATATGGCGAGAATGAATAGTAAAATTGGTTGAATCCTGTCATGAATGTTGCACCTGATTGTGTGTTCATTACAGTGTTATCTCTAATCTCTCTCAAGAATTGAACTTGTGGTGCCATTTCAGAACCGAATGCTGCAGTTGCAATTAGACAACCCCCACCTTCTTCTTCAGTTTGTAATGTTCCTGCATATCCACCTGAACCATCAGGATCGTTTTTTAAATCAGGATTAGTTAAATCTGCTTCATCACCAACAGGAACTTTTGCAAAGTCAATATTTGAAAATTCAATTGAATTAACAATATCATCGAAATAATCGGATTGTCTATCATGACTTTCTAAATTATTTGTATATTGGACAGTGTAAAACATATCATCTACTTTTATCAAAAGAGTTGAAAACCCAATGTTCATTTCTATCCCTTCTCTATTTTCAAAATGACCAATTGCTTTTAGTAGATATGCATCATTTCCTTTAATTTGAGTACCCGTTTCACTGACAATTGATAGTGCGCCTGTTTCAATCATAGGAGTAACTTGTTGTCTCAGTCCATTGATTGCTTCTTCAATTGTAACATCTTGACGAGTAATGGCAAAAGATACCGCAGGAGCTGATGTAGATGTTTTTGATCCTACGACAACAATATCAGGACTACTACCAGATGGCGGTGGTGTTTGAACTATCCAACCTGCAGGAGAAGTAAAAGATATTCCAAATTCAGGAAAAGAATTTGGTTGACTTGTTGTAGGAGCTATGAGAGCATTTCCTTCATCAGTAGTTACTGGAGTTACATATTCTGGTAAATTTGATAATTCAGAACGATCTATAACTTGTACATTTTTTATGATAGCTCTCCATGCATCCATTGGTTGATCATTTGGGGCTGTGTTCATTGTTGCAATTCTATCTAATGTTTCAAAGCTTTCATTGGTTAAAATTCTGCCAAAAACAGTATACTGACCATCTAGAAAGTTTGAATCTTTATGAACAATAAAAAATTGAGAACCTCCACTGTTAGGATCAGATGAGCGTGCCATTGAGACTATTCCTCGTTTATGTTCAATGCTGTTAAATTCTGCATCTATAGAATAGCCAGGATCACCTGTTCCCCATTCAGACATAGAAACTGAAGAATCAGCTGATTTTGGATCACCACCTTGAATCATAAATCCTTCAATTATACGATGAAAAATAGTTCCAGTGTAAAAACCGTCTTCAGATAGTGTTACAAAGTTTTCAACATGGTTTGGAGCGAATTGTGGGAAGAATTCTATAATTAATCGTCCAGAATCAGTCTCTAATACTACAATTGTATCTTCATATTCTCCAAAGGCTTGAGGTGTTGTAACAATAATCAATAAAATCAAAGGTAAAAAAAAGAATTTTTTATTCATAATTTTCAAAATTCCATCTATAATAAAAATTAGATCTGCAATTGACTTTTAACGATCTATTTTTCAAGTTGTTCTATGGAATTTGATGAAAAGATTCACACACATTTGATGTCCGTTTGGAGAGAATCAAAGTCCTTTTTTGGTGTTGGAGGAAAGGAAGGAATGCTACTATTAACAGATAATCACTTTATATTTCTAAAAAGAACTGAAAGAATGAAAAAATGGTGGGGTGCAGCAACTAAAAGACAAGTAGTTACATTAATACAAAATAAAAATACAATGACTGACAAAATAGATGGATACGAAGAAAAGGATTTGCAGGTTGATTTGGAAGAAGTAAAATCAAAACATATCAGCAAAATTACATTTGATAATATTTTAGAAATTGGAGAAGAAGAAAAAACGTGGGGTAGTGTTTTATCAATTAAAGCAATTGAAGATGGTAAGGAAAAAAAGTATGATTTTTCAATTGTTCAAGACTGGGTGAAATACCCAATCAAAGATCCTACAAAATATCTCAATGTTGACTGGAAACCATGTATAGAGTTCATCAAATCAAGACAAAGAGTAACAAAATAAAATGAATAAAGTTTTTGCCGTAGGTGTAGGACCAGGTTCACCAAAATATGTTACAGATATAGTAAAAGATGTAATATCACAATGTGATGTTGTTATTGGTTATGGATATACAATAAAAACAATTGAGGAATATGTTAAAGATAAAAAAATACTTGAAGTAACAATGCAAAATCAAGAAGAAGCATACCAAGAAATTGCAAAAGAGGATAATCACACAATATTAGTTCCATTTACAGGTGATGTTAATTTTTCAGAATCTGAAGTTGTTGATAGATTAATTGAGATTTATGATGAAGTAGAAATAATTCCTGGTATTAGCTCAACACAGGTTGCTGCATCACGTGCAAAAGTTCCAACTGACAAGTCAAAAGTGATTACGATGCATATTTCAACATCAATAGAAGAGAAGAAATTAGAATTACAAAAAGCATTGATTGATGGTCTTAGCGTCATACTTGTTCCAAGACCATGGCCAAAAGTTCCTGAAAAACACTTCATGCAATCTGAGATTGCAAAATATTTGAAACAAAATGGTTTTGATACTTCAAAGATGAAAGTACATGTCTATGAGTCGATAACTACGGAAAATGAGACTAGTTTTGAGGGAACAGTTGAACAATTGGAAGGAAAAGAATTCTCAGACCTCTCAGTGATGGTATTCAACCAAGCAACACTTGAATCGTATATCAATTTTGATTAGTCATGGGTAAAAAAGCAGCAAAGTGGGCTCCATCAAAAAAAGAATTGGAGAAAATACTGGAGGCAGATAACAGCCACGAATTATTTCTAGTTGGCCAAGTATGTATTGAAAGAATTTTGGAGAAAATACTGGAGAAGAAATTCAATATTCATGCAGATGTATTAGATGATGGACAATTCATGTGGTATCAAAAATTTCTGATATTAGAAAAATCTGGGAAGCTAAAAGGAAATGTTAAGAAAAATGCTCGTTTGATTAACCAGATAAGAAATAGATTTTCACATAGATTGAAACCTGATGAAAAAGCTATTGAGAATCAGATTAGAGAACTAGAATATCTTGGTGCACCTCATAAAAATTCAATCACAAAGTTTGAAAAATATCGAATCTGTGTTATCAGTACTTTTACAGAATTAGAGAAAATGTTGTAAATTTATTAGCGAAAAAATCTATTTAACAATATGAAACCAGAAAGATGTGCATATTGTGGCGATATGGTAGATATTCCGTTTGAATGTACATACTGTAAAGATCCATTTTGTGATGAACATAGGCTTCCAGAAGATCATCGTTGTGTAAAATTAACAGTAATTAGAGCAAAAAAGTTTGGTGAAAAAAAAGTGATTAGAGATGGGGGACCAGGTTCTAGTAAATTTAAAAAATTTTTTGGAAGGTTTCGTTAATCAATATTCTGCTTTGGTAGGATCAAGTTTTGAACGTCTTGCTTGGAAAAATAATGTAACAGCTAATGCAAGCATTACCACAATTGACATCCATAATGGTTCAACATGTGTTTGACCCTCACGTGTAACAATAATTGCAGGAGCTATTACATAAATTACAGATAAAACTATCATCGCAACTCCTTGTGTAGATAATTTTTTCCAAGATGGGAGTTTTATTCCTCTACTAATGAGTTCAATAATACCTAGAGCAATGAAAGGGTAAATTGTAAAAGCTAAGAAATCAATTATATCGACTGAACCGGGATGAGACATGTTATTCTTCTATTCTTACTTTTAATGCGATTCCATTTGAAATTAAAGCTTGTGCATTTTCATTAGGAATTGTTGCTATATCTTCAGGCTTGAATGGTCCATATTTCTCCAAATCAACACCAACTATTTCATCAAATTCTTTTACAAATCTAACTGCAATTGGTTTTGTTTTGTGTTTTGTAGAAGTGGTTTCTAAAAATTTTGATTTTCCATTAATAATTCCAGATATTATCATGTCTTTTCGTTCGTTCATTTCATCGTTTGAATCAATAACAAATTTTTCTTCATCGGTTAAAATATTGTAAGGTATTTTTATAGAATTAGAAATTTTTTCCAGTCTTTTATTTACTAAAAGTTCGATAAGGTTTGTAGTTGTTGAAATTATCTGATTTTTTGCCTTCTTTTCAATCCCATCATATTCTTCATTTTTTAATTTTCCAATAGTGCTTGATAGGTTTCTGAAAAAATCACTATTCAATTCTTGTATATCCTCTGATTGAAATTCTTGCATGACAATTACATGGAGATTTTTTAGATCTAGTGATTCAATAGTTGACATATTGATACAAAGTTAATCTTAAATGGTACGTTTAATTCTTTTAGCTTGAAGTTAGAAAATTGCCGTATAAAGTAATAGGTGGCAAAGCCACTCAGATAAAATATTCTTCAGATGAGGTATTCTCTAGAATAAAACATGAGAGTATCAAGTTCATAGATCTCCAATTTACTGGTTTAACAGGTAGATTTCATCATACTACAATTTCAGCAGACACTTTTACCCCAGACCAAATGGAAGATGGTTTACCAAAACTAGATGGATCATCAATAGTAGGATTTACGGATATTGCAGACTCTGATTTAATATTAAAACCAGATCCAAGTACATTTGCAATTATTCCATGGCTTACAGAAAAAAAGACAGCCAGATTGTTGTGTGATGTGTATTGGGGCGGAGGAAGAGGACGTCTTGAAAGTGATCCTCGAGGAATTTGCCAAAAAGCAGAAGCATTTGTCAAGACACAAGGATTTGATTTTAGTAATTGGGGACCAGAAGTAGAATTTTTTGTATTTGATAAGGTGCATTGGGATGTTTTAACACCATACAAAGGACAATCGTATTCAATTGAATCTTCTGAATCACCATGGAGTCAGGAAGGAACTGGTTATCCTATGGGATTACAAGAGGGATATTATCCAAGTACTCCATCAGACACTCTTGCTCCATTCAGAAATGAATGTGTAGATGTGTTGAATGATAATTTTGGAATTTTATGTGATAATCATCATCATGAAGTAGCAACAGCAGGACAATGTGAAATCGACATAAAATATGATTTAATGACTAATTCTGCGGATGGTGCTCAATCATACAAGTATGTTGTAAGAAATGTTGCACAACAGTTTGGAAAAGTAGCAACAATGATGCCAAAACCAATTTCAATGGATGCAGGTTCTGGAATGCATACAAATGTTAGTTTATGGAAAAAAGATGAGAATACGTTTTATGATAAAGATGAAGTATTAGAACTAAGCCAAACCGGTCGTTATTTCTGTGGAGGAGTAATGGAACATGCTAAAGGATTAACTGCAATTACAAATCCTACAACAAACTCATATCATAGACTAGTTCCAGGTTATGAAGCACCAGTTTACATTGCATGGAGTTCAAGTAACCGTTCTGCAACCATTAGAATTCCGGGCCACTTTAAAGGAGAAAAATATGCATACATGAAAAGAATGGAATATCGTGTTCCAGATCCAGCATCAAATCCATATCTTGTATTTTCAGCAGTATTAGCTGCAGGTCTAGATGGAATAAAAAAGAAAATGGAACCAGGAGACCCAGTTAAAGAAGACATCTACAAAATGACAAAATCAGAAAGAAAGAAACACGGAATCGATACTTTACCTGCAAATCTCGGAAGGGCATTGGATGAGTTAGAAAGTGACAGAAAATATCTAAACCCAATTTTCTCAAATGAAGTTTTGGACAAGATTATAGATCTAGAGAGAAGAGACCACAGAGAAATTGCAATTAGACCACACCCACATGAGTTTTATCTTTACTTTGATGTATAATCTAGCTAGAGTATTGGATGATTAGTTGATTCATAGATTAGAAGTACTGAACCAATCATCATTCCTAACCCACCACAAACCATTATTGTAGTGAATTTTTGGTATTTTATTCCTAAGAAAATAACTATGCCTCCTCCAAGACCTAGAAAAATTGAAAGCATCCCGAAGATTACATTTTCAATTTCTATACCTAAAGTTAATGGAGTAAATATTCCAGAAAGTAATGCAACTGCTGCTATAATGTAAGCATACTTTGTTCCTGATAGAAGTATTGTCTTTAAATCAAGAGGAGTTTTTTCAGCTGAGATGGTTTTTTCTTGTAATTCAGTTTCTTTTTGATTAGAATCCTCTTTTGGTTTGTCAGAAAATCTTCTATGTTTTACCATGATAATCTAAATTGAAATTGTATTGATTAAAATTTTTACTAATCTACATTCCCATTCCAGGTGGCATTCCCATGCCTCCCATACCAGGCATTCCACCCATTCCACCCATGTCAGGCATTCCTCCTTCTGCTCCTGGTGGAGGTCCTGCGGATTTTGCGGTAGCTATAACATCATCAATTCTTAAGATCATGCATGCAGCCTCTGTTGCAGCTGAAACAATTTGGTGTTTGACTGCTAATGGTTCAATAATATCTGTTGATTTCAAATTTCCAACTTTACCTTTCATAACATCGATTCCTGTCCATTTCTCACCTTTGATTTGTTTTGCACGTAAGTGAGTAAGTGTATCAATTGGATCCATACCTGCATTCTCAGATAATGCTAAAGGAATTGCTTCTAATGCTTCTGCAAATTTTTCAGCAGCTAGTTGTTCACGACCTTGGAGTGATTTTGCCCAACTTCTAATTTTTGTTGCTGCAAATGTTTCTGGTGCACCACCGCCTGCTACTACAGATGGTAATTCCATTACATCTCTTACAACCATTAGTGAATCATGAACCGAACGTTCTACTTCATCTACAACTCTTTGTGAGCCAGCACGAAGTAGTAATGTTACAGATTTTGGATGTTTACAACCTTCAACAAAAACCCATTTGTCTTCTTCAACTTTCTTTTCTTGTATCGAAGATGCAGAGCCTAAGTCTCTTTCAAATAGATCATCTAGATTAGTTACAATTCTTGCACCAGTTGCTTTTGCAAGTTTTGATAAATCACTTTCTTTTACACGTCTAACAGCTAAGATTCCTGCTTTTGATAGATAGTGTTGTGCCATGTCATCAATTCCTTTTTGACATAAGACTACATTTGCACCAGAACCAATAACTTTGTCAACCATTGTTTTGAGCATTTTATTTTCTTCATCCAAGAATGCTTTCATTTGTTGTGGATTTGAAATGTTAATTTTTGCATCAGTTTCAGTTTTGTTAATTTCTAATGCTGCGTTTAAGAGTGCAATTTTACCTTCTGTAATTTTCTTTGGCATTCCAGAATGTACAATTTCTTTATCCAAAACAATTCCTTGGATAATTTTAGAATCTTTAATGGAACCGCCTGCTTTCTTTTCTACTTTAATATCATCAATGTCAACAGTGAATTTATCACCACTTTGTTCAGCCACTGCCTTTACTGCTTTAACAATCATGTCTGCTAATTGTTCAGAATCTTTTCTAACCAGTTTAGTTTGCATGGAAGTTTTTGCAATTTTTAATAAAATTCCGTTATCAGTTGGAGAAACATTATCTGCAATTTGATCTAAGAACTCTTTTGCTTTTCGTCCTGCCTTTCTGTATCCGTCAACAATGATTGTTGGGTGTACATCTTGTAAGACAAGTGTTTCAGCATGTTCTAGTAATGCACCAGCCAATACTACTGCAGATGTTGTTCCATCACCTACTTCATTATCAGTGGTTTTTGAAATTTCAACTAGCATTTTTGCTGCTGGGTGTTGAACATCAATTTCTTTTAGAATTGTTGCTCCATCATTTGTAATTGTAACGTCGCCTAGAGAATCAACTAGCATCTTATCCATTCCTTTTGGACCAAGACTAGTATGCACAATTTCGGCAATAATTTTGGCAGCTGCAATATTGTTTTTTTGAGCTTCTCTTCCCTTTACCTGACTTGCGTCATCTTTGAGAACTACAACCGGCATGTTGCCTTTTGGAGTTTGTGCTGCCATAGATCAAAACGTCAGATTTCAAAATATATAGCTAGCTTCTTGTTTTTTCTAAAAAATTAGAAGAAAGATCGCTGTTCTTAAATTAGGAAAATCAAGTTGAAAATCATGGCTGATTCAAACAAAGAATCGTACGATAAGGTATTTTCTAGTCTTGAAAAGCATCATGAATGGTTTGAAAATTCAATTCCGCTAATTGCTAGTGAGAATATTCCTAGTCCGGCCGTTAGAGAGGCCGTAATGTCAGATTTTGGTAATAGATATGCAGAAGGCTGGCCTGGTGAGCGAGTCTATGCTGGATGTACCTACATCGATGAAGTTGAGATTCAATGCATGGAGTTAGCTCAAAAATTATTCAAAGCTGAATTTGCAGATGTCAGAAGTGTTTCTGGCGTGGTTGCAAACTTGGCAATTTATTCAGCTTATTCAAATCCAGGAGATGTAATGATTGCATCATCAATTCCTGCAGGAGGTCACATCTCACATGGAAAGAAAGAACATTCAGGAACTGCAGGATTAGTTCATGGATTAGACATTGAATTCTTTGCATTTGATCCTGAAGAAATGACATTAGATGTTGATAAGACAAAAGCTAAAGTTGAAGATTTGAAATCACAAGGAAAATTACCAAAGATTGCAATGTTTGGTGGTTCGGTATTTTTATTTCCACACCCAGTAAAAGAATTAGCTGAATTTCTAAAGGGTCATGGTATGCACATTAACTACGATGCAGCACATGTTGCAGGATTAATTGCAGGTGGAAAATTCCAAGATCCACTTAGAGAAGGAACCGATACAATGACTATGAGTACTCACAAAACTTTGTTTGGTCCACAAGGAGGGTTAGTAATAGGATCTGAAGAACATGCAGAACCAATCAAAAAAGCAATGTTCCCAGGATTAACAAGTAGTCATCACATTCATCACATGGGTGCAAAGGCAGTTGCATTTGCCGAAGCTTTAGAGTTTGGTAAAGATTATGCAGAGCAGACAATTAAAAATGCAAAAGCATTAGCTTCCGAATTAAACAATGTAGGATTCAAAGTGTTAGGAGAGAAAAGAGGTTACACAGAATCACACCAGACAGTTGTTAACGTTTTAGATTATGGCGATGGTGGAACTATTGAAGCTGATTTAGAAAAAGCAAACATCATTGTTAATCGTCAATTAATTCCAGGAGATTTGAAAGCAGGTCGTCACTATATGCACCCAGGTGGAATTCGTTTGGGAACATCTGAGATTACTCGTTTAGGTATGAAAGAATCTGAAATGAAAGAGATTGCATCTTTGTTGAAACAAGTTGTTGTTGATAAGAAAGATGCAGGAGAAATTGCAGCACGTGTTAAAGAGTTCAAAACAGATTTCAAGAAAACACAATATTGTTTTGATAACAAACTTGGTGCCTACGAATACGTAAAATTACGTTAATTCACAAAATCAGTTAACAATTGTTGGGAACCATCACCTTTTCCAAAGAGCAGTTCAATTTCATCTGACAACGTCATGATTCTTCCTTTCAGATATGGGTCAACATCATATTTTGTGACTAGTTTCTTTGCTAATGGAAGATATTTCTCAATTGATGGTCTGGTAATAGTTTGCAATAATTTGTGGCCACAAGTACATTTTTGAAGTAACGGCATTCGTCTATACTTTGCACCACATGCTGTACAACGGAATTTTTGTTTTGCATATGCCCGAATGTTTCCCATTATATCAGGAATTAGGTGTGTTTGTATTAGATATGAAACAATTTCTTTTGTTTCAACAGCATTGATGATATCTGCATTTTTAATTTGCAAGTCAAGCTTGTCAACCATTGATTCAAGTGTTGAATATGCACTTCGTGATTTTGATGAGGTTAGAGTTGTCGTTTCATGTGTAAAGAAATAATCATGAAAGATGTTTTCATCACCAGTATCTTTTCGCATAGCTAAAGTTTCAATATTTCTGATGTCGCCTGATTTCTCATGATTGAGGGTTGATTCATAAAATGCGAGTGGGAATTTTTTTGCTACCTCAAAGTTATGTGCCTGAGTTTGTGCCTCATGGGGTAAAACAATTGGTTGAATTAGTAATGGTGCGTCCATTAATCCTCCAATTTTATCAGATAGAAACTGTCTTGAAAAGTTGAGTAATGCATCAAGTAATAACATGACAGAGTCGGCATCCCCATCTGCATCTCTTCTTTTTGCTGAATGCCAAATAGGACTAGCAAAACAGACGTGAGTTTTAGTATATCCAATTAGTCGGCCTGTAATTCCTACAGAGGTATGAGGTGCAAGACCAATTACCAAATGTCCTAACAAATCCTGTGTATTTTTTAGATTGTAAAATGATTGTTTACCAAAAAATTTCTGTAATTCAAAATCAATGTACTTTGATACATTCACAAGATATTGTGCACTCTCTAAGGGAATAATCACATCTTGCATCTTCAGTTCGATTAATTGCTCATCGTTTGTGATAGAATTTCCGTTTACATCTTTTTCATACCCAAGATTTTTGATTTGATCAACTGTAGTTCCAATCCAGGAAAGTTTGAAGTGTGTTAATGGTGAATTTGTTGCATCGAATCTAACTGTACCATCTTTGAATACAGACAATCCAAAGTTTTGTCTAATCAATCCCTTTTCTAATGGTTCAGGAATTTTTTCTTGATTGATTAGCTGTTCTACGCCTTTAAACGGTGATTTTGCGCGTATTCCGAGTTTTTCCTGTGCTGAAATCAGACTTTGTTTTAGTGGAAACTGTTTGTATGAAAATCCATTTGCGTCACGCTTACATTTTTCACAATGTGGTGTTTCTAACTCATCTTTACAAATTCTACAAATGTAATATTTTGTAGTTTTCTTACCACATTTTGTACAAATTATTCCAATTGATGGTATGTTACAGTTATCACATCGACGATTATTTAGATTTGAGAAAAATGATTCAGATTTTGCTGATGCTTTTAGAATATCGCGAGTAATTCCTCCTTTTTCTGCAACAGGAAATAGAACATGAACCGGTGGTTTCATTAAACGAGGAGCTGCCTTTTCAGGTCTGCCAATTCTAACGCCAATTGATTTTGAAAATTTGTTTTTGATTTCAATTCCGGTGTTTTTGGATAATAATTCTAAGACAGAGCTGGAACTGCCAAAATCCAGGGAATTGCCAAAAATCAGATGGTTTAAAATTTGAACATCTATCCCAGATATGATTATTTTGTCATCTGAAACTTTGTGTGGGATCCCCGCATTTTCAAAAATTTGTTTTTTTGAGATTTCATAGTGAATCTCATTTTCTGATTTTAAAATTGGACTTGTGATTTGTTTTAGTTCTTCAGTTGTGATGAAATTCCAATAATACAGAAATTTTGGATGTAAAGGAATTTTCAGTTCTTTTGATAGTAAAATGGCCTCAACAAAGGTAGGAGTTTTTGTTAGAAATTCGAGTCGAACGTCATTTTTAGAAAGTTTAGCCTTGAGATACTCAATCCAAACTTCTTCTACCATTGGTGTTGGAATTAATTCTGCATTGTTTTCTAGAAAATCACCAAATGTGATTAGGATGTCACCTAAATGCAGAATTTTTTCAATATCATGTTTAATCTGAATTCCGTGTTCTGTATCTTGAATTTTAACAACTTCGCCTCCCTTCAATCTAACAATGGGTGTTTCAAGAGAATCAACAAATGCAACTGTAGCGCCTTTACTAGGCTTGTCTAGTTTGATTTGTGTTCCCACAGCAATGGTATGATCTAAAATTTCAGCAATAACCGGATGTAGACCTACGCTTGCAAAACCAGTATTGCATGCACGCCCATATCTGAGTCTAAACCCTCCTGTTTTGTTGGGCATGGACAACACGGACCTGCCTGTGATGACCTCTTTCATACGTTTTTCAGATGCATCATCACCAGATTCTCCTTTCTGGACAGCACCTTGAATTTCATGTAACCACTCCCACCCTTCGAGATTATACTGCTCAATTCGTTTTAGAAGTTTTTTTGATCTTCCAATTAATCCGTCATTTAGTACACGTAATGCACCACCTCTTACCCTGTCAGTTTTAATTCGTGTCATGTTACGATGATTAACTACTTCATCTGGGTCTGTTCCTTCTCCTTCAAGTTCAACAGGTAAATTTGAGATTACAGTTTTGATATCATCATCAGAAACATGGAACTGAAAACTTTGTTTTGCTTCACTTTCATAGATTCTTAACTCTTCTACAAACCTTCCAGTCTCGTCATCAAAACAATCGGCCTGATATTTTTCGAGTCCAACTGCGCGTCTCACGTGATCAGCTATCAACATTGTGACAGCCGATTCAGTTCCTCCTGCTGACCTCATTGGTCCTGCAATTGACACCGAGAGATATTCAGAACCATCTTTGTTGTTTTTAATTTTAATTTCACTAATTCCTTGTAATGGTGCAATTGTCACACCTTCTGTTACAATAGCTAAACCGACTCGAACAGCATGATCTAATCTATCTTCTAAACTTGCGTCTGAAGACTGATACTTTCCTAGAGCAATCTCTTTGGACATAATAAGAGCGGCGTTTTCCTTTCCAGTTTTATCTAATAATTCACGTAGAGGCGTAGCAATATCAATATCATGCATTTTAGCTACTCGTTCCGCTAAATCAAACGCGATTTTCGGCTCTATTATTCCAGAAGAGTCTAAAAGCGTTGATTTTGCATCTGCTGCGGTCTCAAATTCCTTGTAAACCTGTTTAGAGAGTTCTTCATAGTATTCTGAATAATTTTGTGGAATATTGATCTCTTTGGTATAATTTGCTGTTGTGGACATGTAGAAGGTTAGTTTTTGATGGCTTTGGCTATTTCGGTTAGTTTTTCCAAGTTCTTGCTATCCTCAAGAAGTGTTCCAATTACCAAAGCATCAGCGCCTGCATCTGTCAATGATTTTGCTGTTTGGGCATCTCGTATCCCTCCACCAACAATCAAGAATCCCTGAAAGACCTTTCTCACAGTTGCAACCATTTCAGGTGTAACATTGGTTTTTGCGCCTGAGCCTGCCTCTAGGTAAACAAATCGCATACCAAAGAATTGAGCCGCTAGAGAGTATGCAGCTGCGATTTTCGGCTTATCAAATGGAATTCCTCTAACATTGCCCACAAACCAGGCAGAGGTTCCTTCTCCAATAACCAAATAGGATGTTGGAAGCGGTTCAAGACCAAATTTGAGCACGTTTGGAGCACCAAGGGCTTGTGCCTGTGTAATATAATATGGGTTCTCAGAATTCATTAGAGAACTGAATAATATGGCATCTGCCTGAGGTACAACCCCAGTAATGTTGCCTGGAAATAGAATAATTGGGATATTTACTGCGCTTTTGAGGTTTTTGACCACTTCGGCCATCTCCATCTGATCAGTTGCAGATGAACCGCCTACCAGTATTGATGCTGCGCCTATCTGTTCAACATCTTTTGCCAGTTTTACTGCAGAATCTATCTGAGATACCTCTGAATCGATTAGTACGAACAATAATGGTGACTTTTTACGCTCAGAAAGGAGCAATTCTTCTACTTTTCCGGTCATGTTCCCCCTTCAAGGATGACCCTTTAAGTTTTATTCAAGTACTGGTATACAGATTTGTATAGCTTTGAGTGACCCCACTAAATCTAATTTTTCCAATGTTTTAAGAGAAATTATCAAAAAATCACTATTTACAGAGAGACAAATTGAAATAATTTTAAAATCAAAGAACCTTTCTGATGTCGAATTTACTATGACTAAAGGTGCCTATTACAGGCAGGTTTCTCAGTCCAGGGACAAGCTTTCAGGCTTGTATTATTCATTCATAGTTTTAGGCATACTAGGCGTGGTTTTGCCTGATGATATTGATGTAATATCACAACTCTCCGAACGAATGAGTGTGATAAAAGATAGTGATGTTTTCCCTGAGAAGGAACAAGAAATCATTAGTGTGATAGAGCGTGTTGTGAAGCAAACTACGGCTATGTGATTTGTGCCTAGAATGTATGGTTGTGCTGCATTAGTGTGATGGAATTTTGATTAGTCTAAGTGTGAAATAATGTTGTCCAATCACGATAAATCACAAATTCATCATGATATGTCATGTTAGTTGAGATTCCTGACCTAGACGTGATATTTGGGCTCATATTGGCCTTCATAGGAGGATTATTCACATTATTCGTGTATTCCAAATTAAAGTCAATTTCAGCCTCTAATGAGCAAACAAAGCAAGATTCAGAGCGCTTGGAGTTCTATGAAAGACAGTTAATTGATCTTAAAATCAAATTAGATGCAATTGACTTGGAAAATCTCAGCTTTTCTCAAGAAACACCACAAAATATTGTAAAAAATGAGGAAAAACCGGTGCAAGTTGTAGAGAAACAGGTGCAAGTCGTGCCTGAGCAGGTCCCAGTTCCAGCTAGAGTAGAAAGAACACCTAACATGAGTAGTGGTGATATTGTTGAGGCTGTGTTGAGACTAATCACAGACAGGTCACGCACATCACGTGACATTCAAATCACACTAGGCAAGAGTAGAGAGCATATTTCGAGGACAATGAAGAAAATGTCTGATGATGGGTTGGTCCAGAGAAACACTAATGCAAAGCCATACAGCTACTCAATTACCCAAAATGGCCTTTCCAGGTTGTCTGGATCAGGTGGAACACCACAAACTATAGCCCCACAGACCTCCTAGTTGTCTAAAATCAGGGTAAATTACATTATTTGAAGGGTTTTCTGACTTTGTTGACTTGTGTTTGAAATGATGATTTTTTGGTGGTTTTAGTCATATTTTTGATTATAATTTATGATATAATTATAAACATAATTAATTAATACTAGTTTATCATATATTATGATATGAGTGAGGTTCCTGAAGAATTAGTGAAGATAACATCGGGTGGAACCATCTCCATACCTAAGCAATTTAGACGGTATTTGGAGATGCAGAAGGGTGATTATCTCAAAATAGGCCTGGAAGGAGACCATTTAGTGGTCCGAAAAGTGCGTATTTCCTAGTTTTCTGATAGTTTTGGGGCAGTGTTTGTGAGTTTCAGAGTGTGGTAAGCCCATTCTCTGCCTTTTTTGGCTCTTTCAACCTTGTTTTTAGAGGTAAATCTAGCCAAATATGTTGAAATTACACTAAGTTTGATTGGTTCGTTGAACTCATCCTCATATTTCTCCAGTATGTCTGAGGAGGTGAATTTGCCTGTTGGGTAATACTTGTCCACAATATGCCATATTTTGCCTCCAACTGACTCTACACCAGGGTTGTCTGCAGTCTCTTCAATATTCATCAAGTCTAGTAAGTCAAAAATTTTGAGGACTTTATCACGGTTAATGTTGCCCTCTAAGTTGAACTTGTATTTGGCCCCATCCTTATCCTCTAGATCTATTCTAATTCTTTTTCCTGCCATTCAGATCAATAAGGATCCAACCTTAACTCATCAACTGATCTTCTGAGATTTGTTAACTAACTGGTTTGTTAACATTGACATGCCTGAGCCGTGCCTGAGTATTTTTTCGATATTAACAAAACATGCTCGCAAACCCCCCATAACCCAAGATATTTCGTGCCTAGACTGGAAATTAGGGGGTAATTTTATGATATTAACAATGTTAACACCCATCTTCACGCCTAGACTGGAAATTAGGGGGTAAAATAGCCTTCTTTCTGCTTTCCTTAACACT